>CALBJM010000367.1 GCA_937893225.1 uncultured Erysipelotrichaceae bacterium
ACGGGACGTGCAGGAGAGTTTTCTATGTTGCGTCAATATCATGGTCTTAGTGGATTTCAGAAAAGAAAAGAGAGCGTTTATGATTGTTGGGAAGCGGGACATAGTTCCACTTCGTTATCCGCAGCTTTAGGTATGGCTATTGCTAGAGATCTCAACCATGAAGATTACCAAGTGATTCCTGTAATAGGGGATGGAGCCATGAGCTCTGGAATGTCTATGGAAGCACTGAATGAAATAGGATCCGAAAAACGAAATATGATCATCGTTTTTAATGATAACAACATGTCTATTTCAAAAAATGTTGGTGCTTTAACGTATGCTTTTTCGCATTTACGATCTTCTCATTCATACCAAAATATAAAAAAGAATATGAAAAAATCACTGCGCACTAGTGAGTTTGGAGAACAATTGTATATTGGCTTGCGTAATATTCGAGACGCTGTTAAAAAGCAAATCGTTAAAAAAGGTATTTTTGGAGAATTCAATCTAGATTACATTGGTCCAGTAGATGGGCATAATCTCCATGATCTGATTCAAGTTTTTGAAGCAGTTAAAGATCATGAGGGTCCTATCGTTGTCCATGTGATTACAAAAAAAGGAAAAGGTTATGCGCCATGTGAGAATGACCGTGATGGAAGATGGCATGGTGTTGGCCCATTTTGCGTAGAAACTGGATTACCACTTCATGGAAAACCAGAAGGACAATCTACTTGGGCTACAATTGCTAGTGAAAAAGTAAGAAAACTTGCAGAAGAAAATTCAAGTATCGTTGCTTTGACGCCTGCGATGATGAAAGGGTCTGCTTTGAGTAGTTTTTTTGCAGAATTTCCTGATCGTTCTTTTGATACAGGCATTGCTGAAGAACATGCGGCAACTTTTGCGGCAGGTTTGGCAATTTCACAAAAGCGACCATATCTTTGCATATATTCCTCTTTTTTACAAAGAGCTTATGATCAAATCAATCATGATATAGCTAGAATGGATCTTCCGGTCGTTATCGGTATCGATCACGTTGGTCTAGTTGGCAGTGATGGAGAAACACATCATGGAATATTTGATATTGGATTATTGAGTGCTATTCCAAATATGATCATTGCACAAGGAAAAGATGCTGAAGAAATGGAGAATTTGATTTATACAGCATTTTTACAAAATCATCCATTTGCATTTCGCTTTCCTAAAGGGTATGTCAAAGATGCGCCAATGCATAAGGATTCGCTAATTCCAATTGGTTCATGGGAAGTTTTACATGATGCTATAGATAATCAAGTATGTGTATTTACATATGGTGAAGCAGTTAATAAGATATTGGATAAAGTTGTTGTCAATGATTTACCTGTGACAGTTATTAATTGTCGGTATATTAAACCGTTAGATGAAGAAGTTTTATCGAACTTTGCGAATAGAAATATGCATTTTATTTCCTATGAATCTGATGCTTTGGAACATGGACTAGGAAGCATGATATTAGAATGGTGCAACGATCACGCTGTACCTATCCAAATAAAGAGATTTGGAATTCCTGATCATTATATAGAGCAGGGAAGTGAGAGACTTCTCAGAAAGGATTTAGGGATAGATTTGAATACGGTTATGAAGTGTATTCTTTCTTATCTCGAAGATTAATTTATGTTGAAACATCTTTTTATTCAAAACTTTATTTTAATTGATCAGATTCATTTGGATTTTGAAAAGGGGTTTAGTGCGTTTACTGGAGAAACAGGTGCTGGTAAGTCAATTTTGATTGATGCAATCAGCACACTTTCTTTATCTCGCGCTTCAAGTGCATTGATACAAAAAGGAAAAGATAAAGCAATTATCGAAGCGACCTTTGATATAACAAAAGATGGGCATGCATGCAAAGTGATGCAAGATATTGGATTTGATGTAAATGAGGAAACAACTTTCACACGAGAAATCCATGCAAATGGAAAAAGTACAGCTCGTATAGATCACCGCGTTGTCACAGCTTCTTTAATGAAAGATATATTACGTGATGAAATCGATATCCATGGACAAAGAGACACTGGGTATCTTTTAAATACCTCTACGCATTTGCATTTGTTAGATGAATACTTAGGCGATACTGCGCTATTAGAAAACGTAAAAGAAGCATTTCTTGCATATGATTCTCTTTTAAAACAAAAGGAAAAGGCATTGGCGGAAACATATAACGAAAATGATGCTGAATATTTTAACTATGAGATTCAAGAAATTGAACTAGCTAATTTGAAAATTGGTGAAGATGAAGAATTAGCTAAAAAAGAAAAGCAATATAAATTGATCAAAGATTCTTTAGAACGATATGCAGCTATATTCGCATTGTATGATGAAGATGTTTCTGCAAATTTATATGAGTTAAACAAAATGGTTGCTTCATTAAAAGCAGATGATTCTATTGAACAAATCCAAACAACGATCAATGATGCATATTATGCTATTAGTGACGCAATGGATTCACTTCATGAAAAATTAGATGCAATGGATATGGATGAAGATGAAGTGAATGCCATGGAAGAAAGACTTTTTGAAATTCAAAAATTAAAAAGAAAATATGGAAGAACCATTGAAGATATTTTTGAAAAAAGAGATGCTTTAAAACAACAAGTAGAAATCATCACACATAGAAACGCGTTTCTTACGCAAATTGATAAACAAATTGCAAAAGCTAAAGAAAAATACGATGTAGAAGCAAAACAACTGCATGCAATACGTGTAGATGGTTCAAAAAAATTAGAACAAGAAATTCAAACCAATTTACAGCAACTCCTTTTACCAAATGCTAAGTTTGTTGTATCTATACTAGAATGCGAGCCGTCTAAGTATGGATCTGACCGTATTGAATTCCTAGTTAGTATGAACAAAGGAGAAGATCCAAAGCCGCTTAACAAAACAGCATCAGGCGGTGAATTATCTCGCTTGATGCTTGGCCTAAAAGTTATTTTCACGAAGCTGCAAGGTATTCAAACTGTTATTTTTGATGAAATCGATACAGGTGTTTCTGGACCTGTTGCTACAGCTATTGGTAAAAAGATGCTTTCTTTATCTAAAGACACGCAAGTGTTTTCCGTTACACACTTAGCACAAGTAGCTGCTTGTGCAGACCGTCATTATTATGTATCAAAAACGGAAGAAAATGGTACAACACATTCTTCAGTTCGTTTACTAGATACATCTGAAACTATTGAACAATTGGCTTTGATTGCTTCTGGAGAAGTTACAAAAGCTTCTTTGTCAGCCGCCAAAGAATTGTATAAAAGGAATCACCGATGAGTAAAGTCTACTTTCATATAGATTTAAATGCTTTCTTTGCTTCGGCTGAAGTCTTATTAGATCCATCTTTGCAAGGAAAACCAATAGCAGTCAGTGGGAACACTAGAAGATCGGTCATTTCTACTGCATCTTACGAAGCTAGAAAATATGGCATTCATAGTGCGATGCCAATTGCACAGGCATTACAGCTATGCAAAGAATTGGTCGTTATACCTGGACACTATACATATTATTCAGATCTTTCTCATCAATTTATGCATATCATATATTCGTATACGAACTTGGTAGAACAAGCTTCTATTGATGAATGCTATGTAGATATGACAGAAGTCATAAAACGTTACACACGTCCTTTAGACTTGGCATTTGAAGTGCAAAGACGCGTGTATCAAGAAATAGGATTACGTTGTTCCATTGGTGTTGCGCCGAATATGTTCTTAGCTAAAATGGCTAGTGATATGAAAAAGCCTATGGGTATTACAGTTTTGAGAATTCGCGATGTACCGCAAAAGATGTGGCCTTTATCCATAGGTGAAATGCGTGGTGTAGGTAAACGTACGATACCAATCATGGATGATATGCAGATTCATACCATTGGTGATCTAGCACATTGGAAAGATTTAGATAGTTTACGACCTGTGTTTGGCAAAAATACTGAAAATATGATTCGAAAAGCGAACGGCTATGATGATAGAACACTTATTACGGAATACGATTCTAAAAGTATGGGTGTTTCAGAAACACTTTTGGAAGATGTAACAGATTATGATGAACTACGTGGATTGATTCGCGTACTGTGCAGAAAGCTATCAAAGCGGCTAAAAGAAAGCCACAAAGCTGGGTATCATGTGAGTTTGCGTATTTGTTATTACGATTTTCGAAATGCAAATAAAAGCAAAAAATTAATAACACCTATTTGGACAATTGACGATTTGTTTCTACAAGCAATGATGTTATTTGAAGAAAGTTATGAAGAAGATGAAGCAGTAAGATTGATTGGTCTTTCTGTTTCTGATTTTGCGGATAAAGAGCTCTTATTGAAGCAAGTATCATTATTTGATGCACCAGTACAAGAAAGTGTGTCTGAAATATTACAAGATTTAAATCGTCAATTGGGTTCAAAGGGTTTTGTCCGTGCCTCTTCTTTATTGAAAGAAAAAGTATGAAGTTCGATGAAGCTTTAAAACAATACATAACCTATTTACGTTCTAATGAAGGTAAAAGTGAAAGGACGATTCTTTCGTATCAAGAAGATCTAAAGCAATATTTGTCTTGGATGAAAGAACACGAT
>CALBJM010000368.1 GCA_937893225.1 uncultured Erysipelotrichaceae bacterium
ACACCATATGAAGTTTACTATTCAACTGTGTTGCAATTGACTTGACAATTCGGGTGGAATAAAAAAGATGCGGATTTCCGCATCTGTAATAGTTTACTTAAATTCAACATGATCGAAGTTTGTGATATCAATGTTTGTTGAATAGTATTTTGTGAGTGCTGCAATCGTTGTAGCAGTATCTTCTACACCAGCAGTTTCATATGTAGAGTGCATAGAAAGCTGCGGTAAGCCAATATCAACTGCATGTACACTGACTTGTATATTACTTAAGTTACCAAGTGTAGAACCACCAAGTACATCGGAACGATTTGCAAATGTTTGAAATGGTGTACCAGCCATATGGCAAATTTGCATGAGAACAGATCTAGAGAAGGCATCTGTTGTGTATTTTTGGTTTGCACTTTCTTTGATGACAAGGCCTTTGTTCATGTATGCACAATTTACAGCATCTGTTTTTTCTGGGTGATTTGGATGTACAGCATGTGCATTATCTGCGCTAACAAGGAAGGATTTTGCGATTGCCTTGTAGTAGTCTTCATCATTCATATGCAAGTTCGTATTGATCCTTTTGAGTGTGTCTTTTAGGAATGTAGACATAGCACCTTGTTTTGTGTTGGAACCAACTTCTTCATTGTCAAAGCAAGCGTATATGCTGATATCGTGTTCATTGCTTGAAGCTAAGAATGCTTTGAGTGTTGTAAATGCACATTGTAAATCGTCTAGTTTAGGTGAGGAAATGAATTCATCTTGATATCCCCAAATGCATGGACGTTGTCTGTTGACTAAGAATAGATCTGTTCCAAGTAGGTCTTCATCTGCAACACCAGCTTCTTTTGCAATCATCTTTTTAAAGTCACCTTCTTTTGCTTTGCCGCATGAGAAGAGAGGGCATAGATCGATTTGTCTATTGAGTGCGACACCTTTATTGACTTCACGGTTGAAGTGGATTGCAACATTTGGTATCAATAACAAGTCTTTATCAATGTAGATCAATTTATTTTCAATTGCATTTCCATTTCTTACAAGAACTCTACCAGCTACTGTAAGTGGACGATCAAACCAGGTTGCATCGATCATACCTCCATATGCTTCAACATCGAGTTTCAAGTATTCACCTTGTCCTTTGAGTTCTGGTACGCTTTTGATTTTGAATGTTGGTGAATCACTGTGTGAAGCACACATTTGGAAATGGTAATTATCTAGTTCTTTACCAATCTTGAATGCGATGATACTTGAATGGTTGCGAATTGTATAGTAATTCTTTCCTTTTTCTAGATTCCATGATGTTTCTTCAGGAACATATGTAAATCCAGCTTCATCAAGATATGTTCGAATCGATTGAATTGAATGAAACATACTTGGACTATTTTGAATAAATGTGAGTAATTCGTTTGATACTTCTTTTGCGTTCATAATAATTTATCAGCTTCTTTCTTATCCTGTATTTCTCTGATCTTCGGTAAAATAACACCCAAAACCATTAGAACAACTGGTGTAGCAATGTTCAATATCAATGTGCTTAAATCTGGCGAATATACGCCTGTTACACAACAGAACAAAGTAACAAATAGGCACCAGGCACCAATAATCATACCAAGAGTTTTGTTTTTTACAAACTGATATTCTTGAGAGAATTTTCCGTCTTTCTTTTTTAACATGATATAGGCAAAGAATACCCAAATATAACGGAAAGGCATACAAATAGAATTTAACTTATTTAGCTGTGTCAAAACTGCAGCTACATTACGTACAGGCATTTGTGCAAGAATGATGCTGCCACTTAACACAGCCACCATTATGATTCCGTTTGTATAGGCACCATTTGCATTTTTCTGAAGTAAAGCTTTAGGAACATAACGTGAAGCATTTTCATCGTCTAATAGCATACGCAAAGGCGCATCTATAGAAAGAACCAATGTTGAAAATTGTCCAATTGCTGTACAAGCAGAATAGATGAGTAATAATAAATCACCTACACCATAATACTGTCCTAACTTTTGAAACGCCCAATACGCACCATTAGAAATATAGGAATTCTTGATTTCTATATTGGCATTAATGATTTTTGGATCAAACATCATTCCCATAGCAATCGTTCCAAATAATGCGCATACAACTACCATGATTGCAGCAAAGAACATAGACTTAGGGAATTCTCTTGCAGAGTTTCCTTCCATTTTATTAACATATGGAGAAATTTTTTCGATGCCGCCAACCGCTAATACTAGAATCGATAGGCTTGTTATATATTCAATATTGAAATTTGGAATGAGGTTTTTGAGTGACCAATCAATGGAGATATATCCTCCATTTGGATTGATCAAAGGTGCTCCAAACATTAGAATGATATAAAGAATACTTAAAACAAACATACTTGAGCCAGCAATTGTTGCTAGTTTCTTCAAAGGATTTAAACCTTTAGATGCAATATAACAAAATAGTAATAGAACGATCAATGATGCTAATTGAATAAAGAGTGTTGGAAATTTATCGTATGTCTCAGCATTTCTAAATACAAGCCAACCGATTGCTTTTAAACCAGTGGAGCTTTTTCCAGCTATATAAGAAACGTGTACTGCCCAGTATGTCCAACCTGCATAATACGCTATTTTACTACTTGCAACTTCCTGTACCCAAGAGGTTACACCTCCACCTTTATTTTTGAATGCACTGCCAAGTTCACCTACCATTAATGCATACGGAATGAAGTATAATGCAAACATCATTAACCATGAGAAGATAACTTGAATGCCATTAAAATACATGAATCCGTTAACGACGTTAGCGAATCCCCATAATGTTGAGAAACACATGAAGGATAGGGCATGCCATTTGATATTCTTCGAATTATTGTCCATTTTCACCTTTCATGACTGTCTATGACAGTATACCTTTTGCGTGTATAGTGGTTAATAAAAAGACAGAACTATATGCTGTCAAGAATAAATCAATTATTGAATTCTTTTTAGGATTGATGCGTATTAACCAAATACTACAAAATTATACTGAAATAAGAAGAAAATAAAACTAATATTTTATACTGATTTATTAGAATTGTGAGAAAAAATATTTTTCGTAATGCATATTTTTAATAAAATGTTTTTGATATAGAAACAGAAATGAAAAAAATGTGAAAATAAATACATTTAGAGTGAAATCGTTGTGTAGTATGGATTAAAGAGGGAGGCATATGCGTATACAATTTTTATGTTTTATCAAAAATCTTAAGAATTCTTTGGATTATTCTTAAGATTTGTGCTATATTCCTTTAGCTAAATAGGATGTAATATGGCAAAAACTGTGAAGAAAATAGGAAAAAATACTCTCATTTTACTAGCTATTATTGTAATAGCTTTTATGGGATATATCATATATAAAGCATATGGACCAAAAATTATGGAACTTATCATGTTATTGGAACATGGCAACCAAGATGAATTGACAGCATATTTAGCTGCGCAATCTACTTTTGGTGGGTTTGTTGTATTGTGGTTGATTTGTGTTTTACAGGTTATGACAGTTGTTTTTCCGTCTATGGTCATACAAGTTGCAGGGGCATTGATCTATGGATGGTGGAAAAGCTTTATTGTTTGTTGGATAGGATTTGTGAGTGGAAACACGATTGCTTTCTTGTTGGGGCGTATGTTTAGCAAGAGCTTGACTTCTATATTCAATAAGAATGAAAAAGAGAATTGGTTGATACAGAAAATCAATCAGGGCCATCAAGTGTTTGTTGTAGCAATAGCTTGTATGATTCCGGGTATTCCAAATGGTATTATTCCGTATTTATCAGCACAAACAAATATTCGTACAAAAGATTTTGTGATTGCGGTTGCTGCGTCTAGTTGGATACAAGTGTTGTTGAATTGTATGGCAGGTCATTTCTTAGCTCAGGGGCAATACTTGTTTATGGTATTGGCATTTGTGATTGAAATTGGAATTGCTTTGCTAGTTGCAAAAAATAGAGATAAATTAATGAGTCGCTGAAACTTCTGGAACTTTACAGAAGTTTTTTTGTTGTAATCGTATTTTTGACATACAATGATTCATGCATTGTGTGGAGGAAGTATGAAGAGTCGTAGTATTGATATGTGTAATGGATCATTATGGAAGAATATTTTCTTGTTTAGTGTTCCTTTAATGTGTGCACAAATATTAGAGGTGTTATTTAATCTCAGTGATGTTGCAGTAGTTGGAAAGTTTGCGGATTATACAGCTCTTGGAGCAGTTGGCTCCACAACGATTTTGGTTACGTTGCATACTGGTTTTTTAATTGGTATGGGAAGTGGTGTAACTGTTATCGTTGCTAGAAATCTTGGTTTAGGAGATGCAATAAAGACAAAGAAGAGTATATTTTCTGCTTGTATTGCGTGTTGCATTGTTGGGCTTTTCGTAGCAATGATTTCTTATTTGAGTGCAGATTGGTTATTGCGTATTTTGCATACAAAAGATGCATTGATGAAGCAGGCTGTTTTATATTTAAAAATCTATTCTTTGGGATTTCCAGCAATGGCTATCTATCAGTTTGGTAATGGTGTATTGAGTGCAAATGGGGATACAAAACGTTCTTTATTGTATTTAACAATTGCGGGTATATTAAATGTACTATTGAATTTGTTTTTTGTTATTGTGTGTGGCAAAGCTGCAGATGGTGTAGCAATTGCCTCTGCTATAGCACAATATGTGAGTGCTTTTTTGGTTGTTGTGCATTTATTGAAAAGAGAAGATATTTGCCAATTACAGCTTGATTTTTCTCGACTTGAAAGAAGTTCTTGTTTTGAAATTCTGAGTATTGGAATACCTGCTGGCATTCAAAACGCGGTATTTGCTATAGCAAATTTGTTTGTACAACGTGGTGTGAATTCTTTTGATGCAATCGTGGTTTCTGGTAATTCTGCGGCAAATAATGCTGATACGATCGTATATAATATTTTAGCTGCTTTTCATACGGGTTGTTCTTCTTTTGTATCGAAAAACTATGGTGCAGGGAATATTGATAGAATGCAAAAAAGCTACTTTGTTGCCTTGTTTTATTCTGCAATGACAGGCATTATTTGTGGTAGTTTATTGTGGATGTTTGGTAGAGAGTTTTTGGCTTTGTTCACAAATGAAGCAACCGTTATAGATGCGGGAATGGAAAAATTGAAAGTTATGTCTTTGTCATATTGGTTGTCGTCGTTTATGGATTGTACGATTGCAGCTTCTAGAGGTATCGGAAAAAGCGTTGTTCCAGCAATCATAGTGATCTTAGGTTCTTGTGTATTTCGTGTTTTTTGGGTATATAGCGTATTTGCTAGTTTTCATTCGATATTTTCTTTGTATTTGTTGTATCCTTGTTCTTGGATATTGACGGCAGCATTTGAAATTGGATATTTTGTTGTTTGTTTTCATAAGATAAAAAAAGAAAGCGTTTTCATTTCTTGAGGATTTAGGTGTAAAATAGAAATAGGTTTTGGAGGCGAAGTATGAGTAAAAAAATCATTTGTCCACATTGTGGTAGTAAGAAAGTGGAAGATCATAATGGGTATTATGTTTGTGAACTGTGCAAAAATTCTTTTGGTAGAGAAGCTGTTTCAGATAAAGGTATACCAATGGTCGAGGCGGTAAAAGGTTTGCGTTTTCGCTATGGAGATGTTGTTTCTGGAAGTGTGAGACTAAGAATCGTAGAAGAAAAAGATGGTTCGTGCCTGTTTGAAGTTTATGATGCAAATGGTGGAGGCGTAGATAAAGTAGCAGATGTATTAAGCAAAGAAGAATGGATGGAATTAAAGCATAGTCTTTTCCATTCGTTGTATCTAGCAGATTGGGATAGAGAATTTATTCCAAATAATGATGGAAAGTCAATTCTCGATAATAATGAATGGGAACTTGGTATAGATGTTAGCAGTGATGAAGTGTATGAATATGTTGGATATGATGCATATCCAGTGTATTGGAAAGATTTAATGAAATTGATTGAACCATTCTTTAATCGCTTAGAAAAATAATGTAAAACTCCTGTATTGCACAGGAGTTTTATCATTTTATTTAAGAAGATTGCCTTAAATATCACAAATATTCTGCATATGTATTTCCTATTGTCTTTTGCATGCGAAGAGATTAGAATGTATTCTGCTCAAATGAAGAGGGGAATTTATGAAAATAATAATTGCTGGGGCAGGCAAAGTTGGAAAAACACTAACAAAAGAATTAAGTGCTGATGGCTATGATATTACATTGATTGATCGAAATAGTGATATTCTTGAAACTGTTAGCAACAAATATGATGTGATTACATATGAAGGTAATGCAGCAACAGTGAATGCATTGAGTGAAGCTAGCATAGCAGATACGGATGTGTTTATTGCGGCTACAAGTGCAGATGAAGTAAATGTATTGGCTTGTATGACTGCACGTGCTCTCAATCCAAATGTGCATGTGATTGCGCGTGTAAGAACACCAGAATATGTTTCTGGATTATTGCAGCTGCAAGATCATTTCCATCTTTCATTGATTATTAATCCTGAAAGTGAAGCAGCAATTGAAATAGCTGGATTATTAAAATTACCAGAATTCACAAAAGTTGAACACTTTTCTAAATCTCGTGCAGAAATTGCAGAATTGAAGATCGAAGATAATTCAAGAATCAAAAATATCAAGTTATCTGATTTTCATAAACGTGTGCAAGCACAAGTTCTGATTTCAGCAATTCTTAGAAATGGAAATATCATATTGCCTGATGGCGATACGATCATACAAGAAAATGATCGCTTATATATTACTGGGACGAACGAAGAGTTGCATACATTGCTCAATAACATTGGTGTAATTAAGAAATCAGTAAAGCATGTAGTGATTGCGGGTGGTAGCCGTATTGCGTATTATCTTGCGCAAAATCTTGATCAAAGTAATATTAAGTCTACGATTATCGAACAAAATGAAGCAAATTGTAGATTGCTTGCGGGATTATTACCGCATTCAACGATCATCCATGGAGATGCGTCAGATCATTCTGTTTTAGATAGTGAAGACATTGAAGATTATGATGCATTTGTTTCCTTAACAGGTATGGATGAAGTGAATATGATTGCTTCTATTTATGCAAAACAGAAGAATATTCCTACTGTTATTACAAAGCTAGGAAGAGGTGGAATTCAAGAGTTGACAAATATGTTGGATCTTGGTTCTATTGTTTCACCTAAGGATCTTGTTTCTATGCATATTGTGCGTTATGTTCGTGCAATTGAAAATAAAGAAGGTGCAGCGTTGACAATTCATAGAATTGCAGATGGTAGAGTAGATGCTTCTGAATTCTTGGTTGATGATTCTACAAAACATTTAGGAACACAATTGAAAGATCTGCATATTCGTGACAATATCTTGATTAATTCTATTGCTAGAGGAAATCGTTTTGAGATTCCAAATGGAGATTCAACGATTGAGAAGGGGGATATTATCGTTATTTTGTCTGATGATACAACAACGATTCATCAGATCAATGATATATTCGAGGATTAGTATGAATTTTAAATTTGTATTACGTATTGTTTCTTATATTTTGTTGATAGAAGCAGCTTTAATGTTTCCTTCATGTGGGATTGCGGTTTACATGAAAGAGTGGAATGCACTCATTGGTTTTGGCTTGACATATGCTATCTTATTTTTGACAGTTGGTTTGCTTTATGTGATTACAAAAGGGTATCAAAAGAATCGATTTTATTCTAGAGAAGGTCTTGTTACAACTGGATTGACATGGATCTTGATGAGTGTGATTGGGTGTTTGCCTTTTGTGTTTTCAAATGAGATTCCAAATTTTGTGGATGCATTGTTTGAAATGGTTTCTGGTTTTACAACAACAGGTTCTTCGATTATATTGAACGTTGAGGTAATGTCACATAGCCTTTTGTTTTGGAGATCTTTTTCTCATTGGATCGGTGGAATGGGTATCTTGGTGTTTTTGTTAGCGATAGTTTCTGTTGGCGGTAGAAATGGTGGTTTTACAATGCATATCATGCGTGCTGAATCACCTGGTCCTGCTTCAGGAAAAATTGTTCCAAGAATGAAAGAAACCGCAAAGATTACATATTCTATATATGCAGCATTGACGGTCATTGATGCTTTGTTGTTGATATTTGTTGGAAAAATGCCAGTGTTTGATGCGGTGTGTATTGCATTTGGCACAGCGGGTACTGGCGGATTTGGTGTAAAAGCAGATTCCATGGCTTCGTATTCTCATGCGGCAATCAATATTACAACAGTGTTTATGCTTCTTTTTTCAGTGAATTTTTCTATTTATTTCTTGCTTTT
>CALBJM010000369.1 GCA_937893225.1 uncultured Erysipelotrichaceae bacterium
AACCCTTATAGAGCTTCCCTCCTTAATTACTGGCTTTCCGCTTACTCATACGCAGTTGATTTTCCGGCTTGTTGTGCACCCGACAGCCTGACAGATTTTACTTTCACATTTATAATTGTCAGCTCTATTTTTTCGCTTTCTCACACTCTGGACAAAAACGATTCACTTCACTGGTAATCTCGGCATGTTTGTTATGTATTTTCATTATACAAATACATAACTTTTTCGAATACTGATTCTATCAATCTCTCTTTTGTGCTCAGCCAATAATTTTCATCTCTGTTTCCAAATTTCTATTCTTTCTAACAACAAACCTCCATTCTTTTTATGTTTCCTTGTACCTACAATATAGACCGTTTTCGTTTAGAAAACAGTCTATTATTTCAAAATATTTTTTTGTATAATATTTTTGTTGGGGCATATTGCCCTTTTTTTATACTTAAAAAGGAATGCAAAGCATTCCCTTATTTTTTATTCATCAGATTCGTTTTCAATCTTACCCAATTCACGAGCATGTCTTCTACGATCAATAGCTGTCAAATACTTCTTTCTTACACGAATATCTGTAGGTGTAATTTCTACCAATTCATCATCATTAATGAATTCAATTGCTTGTTCCAAAGTCAATACTTTTGGTGGAACAAGTTTCATTGCTTCATCATTACCTGTAGAACGAACAGCTGTCATCTTCTTATTCTTGATAGGATTCACTGTCATGTCCATATTCTTAGCAGACATACCAATGATCATGCCTTCATACACTGGTGTTTGTGCACCAATAAACAATTGTCCTCTATTCTGAATATTCCAAAGAGCATATGTCATTGCACCACCTGTTTCAGTAGAAATCAATGCACCATTTTCTCTCTGTGGAATTTCGCCCTTCCAAGGTTCATAATCTGCAAGACGTTGAACCATTGTACCTTCACCATGTGTCATATTAATGAAGTCTGATCTAAACCCAATCAAACCTCTTGTTGGAACCATATATGTAATTCTTGTATATGAACCCTGATCTTCCATATTATTCAATAAGCCTTTGCGAACATTTAATGCTGAAATAACAGAACCAGAATATTCATTTGGAACATCGATTACAACTTCTTCAACAGGCTCACAAGTTACACCATCAATTTTCTTTAAGATAACTTCTGGTCTAGATACAGCAATTTCATAACCTTCTCTTCTCATTTGTTCCAAAAGAATCGTTAAATGCAATTCACCTCTACCAGAAACCTTAAATGTATCTGTAGAATCTGTTTCTTCCACCTTCAAACCAACATTGACTTGCAATTCTCTATCCAATCTTTCGCGGATATTTCTAGAAGTTACAAACTTACCAACTTGTCCAGCAAACGGTGAATCATTTACCATAAAGTTCATAGACAATGTAGGTTCTTCGATCTTAATTGCTGGAAGTGGATCAACTTCGCCAACTGGGCAAAGCGTATCCCCAATATTGATATCAGCAATACCTGAAATCATGCAGATTTCACCAGATTGAATTTCATCTACAGATACTCTAGAAAGTCCCTTATAGACAAAAATCTGATTTGTTTTTCCTTGATGAGAATCTGTACCATTCGCATTACAAACTGTGTATGTTGTTGCAGCCTTCAAAGTACCTTTATAGATTCTGCCAATACCCAATCTACCAATATAATCATCATATGCCAAAGCAGTAATCTGCATTTGCAATGGTTCGTTAGTTAAATCAGGATATGCTTGTGCATGATGAATAATTGTTTCGAATAATGGAACAATATCCGTATTTGTATCTTCCCAATCATAACGCACAATACCTTCTCTAGCACAACCATAAAGAATTGGGAAATCCAACTGATCATCTGTCGCGTTCAATTCAAGCATCAAATCATAGCACTCATCAATGACTTCAGTTGCACGAGCATCTTGCTTATCCATTTTATTTATAAGAAGAATTGGTCTTAAACCATTTTCAAGTGACTTTTGAAGTACGAATCTTGTCTGTGGCATTGGTCCTTCAGCAGAGTCAACCAAAAGAATAACTGTATCAACTGTTTTGATAATACGTTCTACTTCACTTGAAAAATCCGCATGGCCCGGTGTATCCACAATGTTTATTTTATAATCTTTATACTGTACGGAGCAGTTCTTTGAATAAATTGTAATGCCTCTTTCACGTTCTAGATCGTTAGAATCCATAATACAATCAACGACCTTCTCATTATCCTTAAATACATGAGACTGTTTTAGGAAAGCATCAACAAGTGTAGATTTACCAGCATCTACGTGCGCAATAACTGCAATATTAATAACCTTCTGATAATCCATACATACACCTTCTTCCTTGTTCTTAAAACGTTAAGATTATACGCTCAGATACGCATAATTTCAACACAAAGAAAGCATAAGATGAAAAATATTTTTTTATTTTTTACAAATTTTAATTGACGGAAAAAAATCATTTGTTATAATATTTCTTGCCTGATGCACCAGTGGTGGAATGGCAGACACGTACGCTTGAGGGGCGTATGGAGAGATCCGTGCAAGTTCAAGTCTTGTCTGGTGCACTACATCGAAGAACTATGTGTTCTTCTTTTTTTATATCTTCAAAGAAAGCCCTTACATTAACTGGCTTATTGTGCTAAATTTAATATTACTTGTAATAAAAAGGGATATGGTCTATGTTAAAAATTGCAATTTGTTGTGGAGGCGGATTCTCCTCCAGTGCATTAGCCGCACATTTAGAAAAAGAATCTGAAGAAAAAAATCTCACGGAAAGAGCAAATTTTATCTTCATTCCTATCAATCACCTATTAGATCGTATGGATGAAGTTGATATTGCGATGGTATGTCCACACATGGAATGGAAAGTGAGAAGCGATGCACCAAAGTATACGATTCCAGTATCCATTATTCCACCGCGTTTGTATGGTTTAATGCCAGCGCAATCTTTCATTGAAGATGCAGAAGATTTGTATGCGTTATGGACAAATGGTACAAAAAATATGGTAACATTTCCAGATGAGCCTCGCCCATTAGCTGTCAAAAGAACGATTTCACATAGACGCACTTTAGCTGGTGAAAAAACAGATTTCCATAACTTGAAATAATCAGAGTTCTACTCTGATTTTTTTATATCTTTATTGACTCTACATCTAATGTAGGGTTTATATTTAACACATGCAAAAGAAAAATTACTCTAAAATTGGCGATATCGCAAAAATATATAACATAAGCGTGCAAACCCTTAGACATTATGAAGATATCGGTCTTATTTCACCAGCATATGTTGATGCTGACACACATTATCGATATTACAGCTATGAACAAACAGAAATTTTAAATACGATTCGCTATCTAAGAGCCTTAGGCACACCACTCAATGCAATCAATGAATTTCTAAATAACCGAAGTTTAGAAAAAATGGAAAATATGTTATTTAAACAAAATAAAGATGTTGAAAAACAAATCCAAATTTTGCAGCGAGCACAAAAGAAGATCCAAAGAAGAATAAAAGTCTTACATA
>CALBJM010000370.1 GCA_937893225.1 uncultured Erysipelotrichaceae bacterium
TCTTCACCCTTACGAGCATATGTTGTACGAGCAGAATCTTCCATCAACTGTAAGCTCTTTGCATATGGCATGATCTGTTCATTTAGCTTAAAGAATGCAGACTGTAAAATTGTATTTGTATGAGAACCCATGTGAGTTTCACGAGCAATTGCGTTTGCATTGATAATGTAGAACTTAGCATGCTTATCAGCAAGACCCTTCAACATTCTATTTGGCAACTTATCTTCAACTTCATCAGCAGACATCGTTGTATTCAATAAGAATGTACCACCATCTTTCAAATCACGAACCATATCAAACTTAAAAGCATAAGACTCCTGAGAAGAAGAAATGAAGTCTGCTTTATTGATATAGTAAGGAGAATGAATTGGAGTAGGACCAAATCTTAAGTGAGATCTAGTAACGCCACCAGCCTTCTTAGAGTCATAAGCAAAGTATGCCTGTGAATAAAGATCTGTGTTATTACCAATGATCTTAACTGTAGACTTGTTAGCACCTACAGTACCATCTGCACCTAAACCATAGAACAAGCATGTTGTATAGTCAGCATCAACATGGATATCAACTGGTTCAAGAGAAAGATTTGTTACATCATCTTCAATACCAATTGTGAACTCTTCCTTTGGATTTTCCTTCTTAAGTTCTTCATATACAGCATTGATGTGGTTAGGGTTAGTATCCTTAGAAGACAAACCATAACGACCACCAATAAATGTAATATCCTTATGATTTCTCAATGCATAGCATACATCTAAGAATAATGGTTCTCTTGTACCAACTTCCTTAGCACGATCAAGAACAGCAATCTTCTTAACTGTTGAAGGCAATACAGCTTCCAAATACTTCTGAGAGAATGGTCTATACAAATAAACCTTGATGAGACCAACCTTTTCGCCTCTAGCTACAAGTGTATTTACTGTTTCTGTAATTGTATCTGTTACAGAACCCATTGCTACGATAACTCTTTCAGCATCTGGAGCACCAACATATGTAAATGGTGCATAGTTACGACCTGTATGTTCAGAAATAGCCTTCATGTACTTAGCAGCGATATCAGGAACAGCATCGAAATGCTTGTTCTGTGCTTCTTCAGCCTGGAAGAAGATATCATCATTCTGGTTAGTACCACGTACAACTGGATTTGTATGTGGGTTAAGAGCCTTAGCACGGAATGCTTCAAGCTTATCCCATGGCATCAAGCTCTTCAAGAAGTCATAATCCATAACTTCGATCTTATCATATTCATGGGATGTACGGAAACCATCGAAGAAATGCATTACAGGTACACTTCCATCAATAGCAATCAAGTGTGCTACGCCACCAAGATCCATACAATCCTGTACAGAATGGGAGCACATCATTACGATACCTGTCTGACGGCAAGCATATACGTCAGAATGGTCACCGAAAATAGATAATGTGTGTGTTGCCAAAGAACGAGCAGCTACATGGATAACACCAGGTAAGAGTTCACCCTTTAACTTGTAAATATTTGGGATCATCAATAAGAGACCCTGTGATGCAGTGAAAGTTGTAGCTAATGAACCAGCTTGTAATGCGCCGTGAATTGCACCAGCAGCACCACCTTCTGCCTGCATTTCGACAACCTTTACCTTGTCGCCGAAAATGTTTGTACGACCAGCTGTTGCCCAGTCGTCAACATGTTCTGCCATCGGAGATGATGGCGTAATTGGATAAATACCAGCTACTTCCGTAAATGCATATGCGGAATGGGCAGTAGCAGTATTACCATCCATGGCTTCGAAAACCTTTTTGTTCTCAGTACTCATATGTCCTCCTACTTTTTGCCACATAAATTATACTCTCTTTTGAAAACGTTTTACATAAATTTTTTTCTTTGTTAAACAAAACTATGGATGTTTTATAACAAATTACCAAAAATGTCGCAAAATAAGCAACAAAAAAAACAGTTGCATATCACAACTGTCTCTTTGTTACTTTTTCTTTTTTCCGTCTTTTTCTTCTTTAGGTTTTACACCCATTGATTTCATAACTTGACGAACCTGTGCTTCACTTGGTTTTCTACCCATCTGCATGAACATCGCACGAATCATCTTTTCATTGATTGGTGGATTTTCTTCAATTTGCTTCTGAAAATAATTTCTAGAAAGAAAGAATGTAACAATTGCTGCTACAACTGCACCAGCTAAAAACCATAATACGCTGGACCAAAATGTACTCATATGAATTTACCTACCTTTATACGTCAAAAAGTATTATAACAAATACTTTTCACAATTCCTAATGAATCATTCAGATTCTTTCTTAGAAATTTCTATCCCTAGTACAGAAAGTTGTTCATCATCTACTGTACCAGGTGCTTCAGACATGAGATCTAATGAAGAATTTGTTGTTGGGAATGCCACTACATCACGAATATTATCTGTACCAGCAAGTACCATTGTCAATCTTTCTAGACCAATACCTACACCACCATGAGGTGGAGTACCAAACTTGAATGCATCTAAGAAGAAACCAAATCTTTCCTTTGCTTTTTCCATAGACAATCCAATTGCTTCAAATACCTTTTCTTGCAAGTCTTGATCATGAATACGGATAGAACCAGACAACAATTCATATCCATTCAATACAAGATCATATGCTCTAGAAGAAACATGTTCTGGATCAGTGAAAAGCTTATCTACATCTTCTTCCTTTGGAGCTGTAAATGGGTGATGTGCAGCAACCCATCTATTTTCTTCTTCACTCCACTCAAACATTGGGAAATCGGTTACCCAAAGGAACTTATAGTTTTCTCCTTCTGGAATAAGATTCAATTCATGTGCCAATCTAACACGCAAAGCACCTAATGCAGATTCTACGATACGATTATTATCAGCAATAACTAATACAAGATCACCATCTTTCATAGCTAATCTTTCAACTATACTATGCTTTTCCTCTTCAGATAATGGCTTCACAATTGAACCAGTCAATTCCCCATTTGCCATCTTTAGATAAGCCAATGCTTTTGCTTTAAAACCATGTTTTACAAATTCTTGTAACTTATCTAGACCTTTACGAGAATATTTATCTTGTGCATTTTCAAATTTCAATGCGCCAATCATGCCTCTAGGATCTTCTACAACATTCTTAAATACCGCAAATTCTGTATGAGAGAAAAGATCTGTAATGTCTTGAATTTCATTACCAAAGCGAAGATCAGGCTTATCAGAGCCAAATCTCTTCATGCACTCTTGCCAAGGAATACGTATAAAGTGATCCTCTAGATCATAGTTCTTTGTTTCTTTAAAGATATTTTTCATGAGATTTTCAACGATTCCAAAAATCGTATCTTCGTCTCCAAAACTCATTTCAATATCGATTTGTGTGAATTCTGGCTGTCTATCTGCACGCAAGTCTTCATCACGGAAACATCTAGCAATTTGGAAGTACTTTTCCATGCCGCCAATCATGCACAACTGCTTATAGATTTGTGGAGATTGTGGCAATGCCCATAAAAAACGCCAAGATCACAAGAGCGCTACCGAA
>CALBJM010000371.1 GCA_937893225.1 uncultured Erysipelotrichaceae bacterium
TTTTAAAATATCCAAAGAAGTTTGAAAAGATGGGTGCACGTATACCAAAGGGTATTCTTTTGGCAGGCCATCCAGGTACAGGTAAAACATTATTGGCGAAAGCTGTTGCGGGTGAGGCAAATGTGCCATTCTATTCTATTTCTGGTTCTGATTTTGTGGAAATGTTTGTCGGTGTTGGTGCAAGTCGTGTAAGAGATATGTTTAAGAAGGCAAAGCAAACTGCGCCTTGTATTATCTTTATTGATGAAATTGATGCGGTTGGTCGTCAAAGAGGTGCTGGTTTTGGTGGCGGTCACGATGAACGTGAACAGACATTGAACCAGATGCTTGTTGAAATGGATGGTATGGAAGAAAATACTGGTGTTGTCGTTATTGCGGCAACAAATAGACCGGATGTTCTTGATCCTGCATTGTTGCGTGCTGGTCGTTTTGATAGACAAATTACAGTTTCTTTGCCAGATCGTAAAGGTAGAGAAGCAATCTTGAAAGTACATGCTAGAAATAAGCATTTTGCTTCAGATATCGATTTAGGTGCTTTAGCAAAAAGAACACCTGGTTTCTCTGGTGCAGATCTTGAAAATGTATTGAATGAGTCAGCAATCATGGCTGTGCGTCATAATGAAGAAGAAATTACAATGTCGGATATCGATGAAGCGATTGATAGAGTTATGATGGGACCGGCTAAGGTTTCTAAGACATATGATGAAAAAACGAAGAAGTTAGTAGCATATCACGAGTCTGGCCATGCTATTGTTGGTTTGTTCATGGATAATGCACAAATTGTACAAAAGGTCACAATTATTCCTAGAGGACAAGCTGGTGGCTATAACTTAATGACACCAAAAGAAGAAAAGATGATGAATACAAAGAATGATCTTCTTGCTTCTATTACATCTTTTATGGGTGGTCGTGTAGCAGAAGAGTTGTTCTTTGATGATGTGACTACAGGTGCTTCAAATGATATTGAACGTGCAACGAATATTGCTAAAGATATGGTTACACTATATGGTATGAGCGATCTTGGACCAATTAAATATAATTCTGGCAGTGAGAATGTGTTCCTTGGCAGAGATTATAATCAGCCAAATAATGTTTCTGGACAGGTTGCATTTGAAATCGATCAAGAAGTTAGAAAAATCGTGAATAGTTGTCACGATGAAGCAAAGAAGTTGATTCAGGAACATGAAGAAGAGTTGACAAGAATCGCGAATGCATTGATGGAATATGAAACATTGACTGCTGAACAGATTCAAAGAGTTGTCAATGGAGAAGATATTTCTGGTGATTTCGTGAGTGAATCAGATTCTTCTACAAGTGATCAGGTTGCATAAGAGAAGTTTGAAAAAACTTCTCTTTTTTGAAAGGCGTGTATGAAAAAGAGTGTATTGTTAGATATTGGTGTTGGTAGTGTTACAGGTGTCGTGATGGCATTGCTTGTAATTTATATGATGGATGTTTCATTGTATAAAATATTTTCTGTTTCGTTTTATATTGCGTGTGTTGTAATGGCGGCATTGCCACATTGTTTTATTGTGATGAAAAAAGTGCATTTAATGTTGGCACCTTTGGTGATGATCGTCGTGTCGTGTCTTATTACCGTTTTGTATGGTGGTTTTGTGAGTAATGGAGCAATCGTACAAAGTAGTATATCTGGGTTGTATTTGATGACTTTTGCTTTACATGGTATTGCTTTACTTTCTTGGGGAATCAGGTTTTTGATCCATCAAAATAAAAAAAGATAAAGTGTGATAAAATGGGTACACAATGTTAAGTGAATGGGGAAAGAAAGTATCTGAAAAAACACCTTGGCAGGAATATCCACGCATGCAGATGCAAAGAGATTCTTACTATAATCTCAATGGTGTTTGGGAATATCAGATAACGGAAAGAAAAGCTGATCCTAAACCAGGGCAATGGAAAAAGATCCTTGTCCCTTTTGCTTTGGGTACGCAATTATCAGGCGCAATGGAAATATTGCCAAAAGGTAAAGCAATGTGGTATCGAAAGCAGTTTTCGTATAAGCCTAGTCCCTTGCATACGCATTTGCATTTTGAAGCAGTGGATATGGAGTGCACTGTGTTTGTAAATGGTATAGAAGTTGGTACGCATAAAGGTGGGTATACAGCTTTTTCCTTTGATATTCGTCCGTATGTGAAATATCAAAATTCATTGATGCTGCGGTGTATAGATGATGCAAACTATGGTAAATATGCCTATGGAAAACAGAAATATGAACATGGTGGCATGTGGTATACACCAACGAGTGGAATTTGGGGAAGTGTTTGGATGGAAGATGTGTCTGAACATTGTGTGAGTGATTTGAAAATCACGCCTGATGTAGATGGTTCTTGTGTACATGTTTCTTTAGAAGGTAACTTTTCACAAGCATTGGTGACAGTTGCAGAAAATGGACATGTTGTACATTCTGGTATTACGACTGATAAAGTCTATACCGCACCGATTTCACACCCACATTTGTGGACGACAGAGGATCCATATTTATATGATCTCTATGTACAAACAGAAGATGATGTCGTGCGTTCGTATTTTGGAATGCGTCAATTTTCTATAGAAAATGATAGAAATGGTATTCCTCGATTTTGTCTAAACCATCAACCTTTGTTTTTTTCTGGGTTGCTTGATCAGGGTCTGAACATGGATGGGATGTATACGTGGGCGAGTGATGCGGCAATGGTATATGAGTTAAAAAAAATCAAAGACATGGGTTTTAATATGTTACGAAAGCATGCAAAGATCGATAGTCGTCGTTGGTATTATCATTGCGATCGTTTAGGATTATTAGTCATGCAGGATATGGTTTCTGGTGGTTTTATTGAACAGGACAAATTAACTACGATGATTCTTCCGAATTTGGGATTTACACGCATGTGTGATACAAAAGAACATGCATTTGTAAGAAGCGATAAAGCGTCACAAGCTGCGTATTATGAAGAGCTCGATATGATGTTGGATATGTTGTATAACAGTACGTGTATTTTTGCATGGGTGCCTTTTAATGAGGGTTGGGGGCAGTTTGATTCTCAGTCTGTTACAAAACACATTCGTGCATATGATTCTACAAGATTGATCGATAGTGCTTCTGGATGGCATGATAATGGTGCAGGTGATTTTAAGAGTATACATAATTATTTTTTCCCATTTCATGCAAAAAAAGATGCGAAGGATAGAGCTGTCATATTGAGTGAATTTGGTGGATATTCGTATTTGGAAAAGCGGCATAGTAGTGTAGATAAATTGTATGGGTATAAGAAATTTGATGATAAGTTGAAATTGATGGAGGCTATGAAAAAATTATATGAAGAAAAAGTGCTTCCTAATATTGATAAAGGATTGTCAGGTTGTGTTTATACGCAAGTATCAGATGTAGAAGATGAGTGTAATGGTATTTTTACATTTGATAGAGAAGTGATTAAAGTAGATGAAAGAAAAATGAGAAAAATCAATGAAAAGTGTATCAGGAGATTGCGGAAATGAGAGATGAAATAGTAATTGCTGAAGCATTGCAGGGACAAGTTAGAATACATGCGGCTTGTACAACAAAGCTTGTAGAAGAAGCACGTGTGCATCATTATTGTATGCCTACAAGTGCAGCTGCACTTGGTAGAACAATGACGGTTACCGCAATTATGGCTTCAGACTTAAAAGCATCACATGAAAAGATTACAGCAGTGTTTAATGGACATGGCCCGGCTGGGACTGTCTTAGCACAAGCAGATGGTGCTGGAAATGTGCGTGGATTTATTGGTGATCCAAATTTATATCTGGTTAGAGAAGATGGACATTTGGCAGTTGGACGAGCAATTGGACAGGATGGAACATTGACAGTAACGCGAGATATGGGTTTGAAGAATACCTTTTCAGGCGTTTCACAAATCCAGAGTGGAGAAGTTGGGGACGATTTTGCATATTATTTTGCGATTTCAGAACAAACGCCAAGCGTCGTTGGTGTAGGTGTGCTTGTGAATCCGGATGGTACGATCAAGGCTGCTGGGGGTTTGATTTATCAATTGTTGCCAGGAGCAAGTGAAGAAGCAATTTCTTTTTGTGAGAAGGTTGCCGCAAAACAAAAACCAGTGAGCGAGTTAATTGATAATGGACAATCTCTAGAAGAAATCATTCATACATATTTTCCAGACGCTTCGATTTTGCAGCATCGTAATGTACAGTGGCATTGCGATTGTTCAAGAGAACGCTTTAAAGCAGGATTGATGACTTTACATGATAGTGACTTACAAGAAATGATTGAAGATGGTAAAGGTGCAGAGTGTGTTTGCCAATATTGCAATGAGAAATATCATTTTACAACAGAAGACTTAAAGGAAATTTTGGATAGTAAGCATGTGGAAAATAGGTAATGTTTCTATAGAGAATCCAATCGTTGCGGCACCACTTGCTGGAATTTCTAAGCCTGCATATCGTTCATTAATGCGTGAATTTGGTGCAGGATTAACTGTTTCTGAAATGATATCTGATAAAGCATTGCATTATGAGAATGCGAAAACATTTGATATGTGCCGTACAGTAGAAAATGAGCATCCTGTATCTTTGCAATTGTTTGGAAATGATCCTGATACAATGGGAGAAGCAGCACGATATTTAACAAGTCATACAGATTGTGATTTGATTGATATCAATATGGGTTGTCCTGTAAACAAAGTTATCAAGGCCCATGCGGGTAGTTATTTGATGGCACATCCTGATGAAGCCTATGATGTTGTGCGTGCGGTAGTGACAAATACAGATCGGCCAGTGACGGTAAAGATGCGTGCTGGATGGAATCATGAGCACATCAATTGCGTGGAAATTGCACAGTTGTGTGAAAAAGCTGGCGCGAGTGCAGTGGCAGTGCATGGTAGAACGCGTGCACAAATGTATACAGGTTCCTCTAATCTGGATTATATAAAAATGGTAAAGGAATCAGTTTCTATTCCTGTAATAGGAAATGGGGATATTCATAGCGCACAAGATGCTTTGCATATGCTTGCATATACAAAATGTGATGCAATCATGGTAGGAAGAGCTTTGATTGGAAAACCATATTTGATTCGCGAAATTCGAAATGCACTGGAAGGAAAAGAATCTGTAGAAGTTTCTTATGCAGAAAGATTAGATTTGTGTGCTGAATATGCAAGAAGACTTTGTGCTGATGAGACAGAATATGTTGGAATTCGTGAGATTCGTGGTATAGCACCAATGTATTTAACAGGTATGCCACATGCTTCGCATTATAAACAGGCTTTAACACAAGTTGATTCTCTACATGCATTTAATACAGTCATAGAAGAATATAAAGAAAAATTAAAAGAAAAATGAAAAGATGCCGAGGGGATGGCATCTTTTCTTTTAGGGGTTAGTTTTGGGAATGATGTTGTCAGATATTTCTATCTGACGATTATTAATATACATTTGGATTGTGGAAAAATAATGTGTGGAGTGTGAATGTTCTGTGAATAATGTATGGAACAAGACAAATGAAAAATGTACCGAGGGGATGGTACATTTTTCAAGGGGGTTAATTTTGGGAATGATATGTCAGATATCTCCATCTGACGTTTATTAATATACATTTAGATTGTGGAAAAATAATGTGCGGAATGTGAAAAGTATCTGAAGTTATTGGAGATGTTCCTTTAAAATAAAGTAAGCATTTTCTACTGCTTGTTGTGGTGTAGTGCCATCTCCGCAAATACCAGGATATCCTGGTATGTTTGCAACAAAATGTAATGTACCATGCATTTCATAGGCATAAACAAATAGAGGATAGTTGTATTCTTCGTGCTCAGGTAGTGTGCGCAGCGCATAGTCATCGCCAGAACATAAAAATTGTTCGACTTCCGTTTTTGTTAAATTTCTATGTACTGCAGATTTGTATGCATAGTATTCTCTGTAGCGGAAATATAGTCCTTGTTGAATTTCTACAATATTTAAAAAATCAATACCATATCCTAAGTATTGGCCAATATGCCAATTGTTTGCTGTGCTGTTTTGATAAGTGGCTAATGCTTCGTCAAATTCGTATTCATCAATAGGGAATGGTTGTGGTTCTTGGTTGTAGAAATGGGTTGTGTAGTCTGCGATATAAGCAGGTATATCAATGTTATGAAATTGATCCAGATTGTTTGCAACAAGATTTTGTGCATGCATAATTGCTTGTATAGCACCTTCCGTTTTGTTCATGAAAAACACCTCTTTTCATGAATATTTTAGGACCGTTTATGACGTTTTCAACTAAAAAAGAAGATAAATTTATCTTCTTTCTAAAGGTTTTTACAATTTTCACAAACAACATTCTAAACAACTACGAAAAACAAATAATCAATTATAATTCACTATCACTTTCAATATCATAGCATTTCAATAATGATGGTAAAAGCCTTTTTTTTTTAACCAAATTATACTTATCCTATAGATAAGAAAGAGGATAAGTGATGATGGAATATAATCCTTCACGGTATAAAAACGGAATCTGTATTGTTTTCAAGTATAGTTTTAATTATTGGTAGCATAATATTTCAAGAAAGGATAATACACAGATAGCGTAAAATATTTTGTGTAAACGTTAGTAGGCAGAGTAT
>CALBJM010000372.1 GCA_937893225.1 uncultured Erysipelotrichaceae bacterium
GGTGTGAGAGGTCGGAAATAAATAAAATATTATTTATTTCCTCCTACTCGATTATTTATTTACTTTCTTGTGGTAAGACAAATTGTGAATTGTATAGCTTTTCATAGAAGCCTTTTGCTTGCATCAAGGATGCATGATTACCTGTTTCAATGATCTTCCCATCTTTCATGACAAGTATGATATCTGCATTGCGAATGGTTGATAAACGATGTGCGACAACAAAGCTTGTTCTGCCTTCCATGAGTTTATCAAATGCATTTTGTATTTGAATTTCTGTTCTTGTATCGATTGCAGATGTTGCTTCGTCTAGTATTAACATAGGTGGCAGAGCTAACATGACTCGCGTGATACACAACAATTGTTTTTGACCTGCAGACAAAGTATTTTCTGTGATTGGTGTATCCAATTGTTTTGGAAGCTTTTTAATGAATTCCCAACTATGTGCTTCTTTACAAGCGTGGATGATTTCTTCATCTGTCGCATTTTCTTTTCCAAAAATAAGGTTGTCTCGAATAGTACCTTCTTTTAGCCAAGTTTCCTGCAATACCATACCATATGCTCTTCTTAAAGAATGTCTAGTGACCTCACGAATATCTGTTCCATCTACACATATAGCACCATCGTTAACGTCATAAAAGCGCATCAATAAATTGATGAATGTAGTCTTTCCACAACCTGTTGGACCTACTAATGCAACACGCATACCTTTTTTTGTGTGGAGGTTGAAGTTTTCGATGAGCGGCTTGTCTTGTTCGTAGCGAAAGGAAACATGATTGATGTCTACTTCACCATTCGGTAGTGGAAGTACATTTGGTTTTTCTGGTGTTTCTGGTTCTGTTTCAATAAATGCAAAAATTCTTTCTGCACATGCTAGTGCATTTTGTAATTCAGTTACGACAGAAGAAATATCATTAAATGGCTTCATGTATTGATTCGCATAAGATAGTAAAATACTTAATCCACCAACCGTTAGATTGCCTTTCAAAATCAAGTTTGCACCAACCAAAGCAACGAGAGCATAGATTACATTATTAACAGCTCTTGTACATGGATTGGTTAAGCTGGAATAAAATGTTGCTTTTTGAGAATATTCTTTTAATTCTTCGTTGATTGATTGAAATCTTTGTGAAGATCTTTCTTCATAGCCAAATGCTTTTACAAGCTTTGCGTTTCCAATCATTTCTTCTATGAGTGCTGTTTCTTGTCCACGTGTTTCTGATTGCTTTCGAAACATCGTATACGAGCGTGATGCGATGAATTTTGCAACGAGAAAAGAAACTGGTGTAAATATGAGTACAAGGATCGTGATTTCAAGTGATTTAGAAATCATGAAATATAGAGTAACAAATATTGTGAAGATACCAGAAAATAATTGCGTCAAGCCGAGTAATAATCCATCAGATAATTGGTCTGCATCTGCAATGATACGTGAAACTATGTCACCTGTAGAGTGTGAATCTAGGTATTTCAGAGGGGTTTTTTGAATTTGTTGGATGGCTTTAGAACGAATATTTTGTACAACTGTATATGTGACATGATTATTGAGAATGTTCATGAACCATGTCAAAATTCCTGTTAAGCAAATGAGAATTGTAATCTTGAATAGTATTGTAGAAATATAGGAAAAGTCTACACTACCTTTATCTATTAAAGCATCAATGGTATTGCCAAATAAAATAGGAACATAGAGCGTCAATATGACAGTGATGGATGCTAATAGAATGGATAAAAGAATAAACCATTTTAATTTTCCAATTTGCTGAAGAACTTTTTTGAATGTTTTCATGCATTGACCTCCATTCTAAAATTCGCAGGTTTTTCTTCTGGAAATTGAGAATAATATATTTCTTGATAGACATGACAATTTTGCATCAATTGTTCGTGATTACCTTGTCCAATGAGCTTTCCATCATCTAGGACCAATATTTTATCGGCATGACGAATAGAAGAAGTTCTTTGTGAAACGATTACAGTTGTCATAGGTAATGTAGATATTGCATTTCTGAGTTTTGCATCTGTAGCAAAGTCTAATGCACTTGCAGAATCATCGAGAATGAGTATTTGTGGCTTTTTAACAAGAGCACGAGCAATTGTGAGTCTTTGTTTTTGCCCACCAGATAGATTTTTTCCATT
Source organism: uncultured Erysipelotrichaceae bacterium (assembly GCA_937893225.1). GTDB lineage: Bacteria > Bacillota_I > Bacilli_A > Erysipelotrichales > Erysipelotrichaceae > Bulleidia. The sequence goes on from CALBJM010000372.1 coordinate 2,134, forward strand.
TTGTTCAACAATAGCATTGAGTTGTCCTTCTTTGTTTTCGACAACTTCTTTTGCTTGTGCAATGGAGAGAGCTTGCCAGATGTCATTTTCTGTGGCGTCTTGTTTTCCAAGCAACATGTTTTCTTTGATCGTACCTTGGAATAAAACTGCTTTTTGTGGGACAACACCCATGATTTGATTGAGTGCTTGTTTTGTATAGTCCTGTATATCTACGCCAAAGAGTTGAATCTTACCGACTTGTGCATCATAGAAGCGAGATATTAAGTTAACAAGCGTAGATTTTCCAGCTCCTGTAGCGCCAATAATACCAAGCGTTTGTCCTTTTTGTATAGAGAAAGAAATGTCTTCTATTGCATTTTCGCTGTTTTCGTTATAACGAAATGCAACATTTGAGAAAGAAATGGCTTGTTGGGATACAGTTTGTTTTGTTTTTGATGGGAATTGTTGAGAAGGTTCTACATCGAGGATAGATTGGACACGTTCTGCACATGCAATAGATTTGTCAATCGTGATGATCAAACTTGCCATTTTGATGAGTTCTACAACGATTTGCGCCATATAGTTGTATAAAGCAACGACATCTCCTTGTGCAATCGTTCCTAGATTGACTTGGATTGCGCCTTGTTGGATCAATATGACTGTAGCAATATTAATAATGACATAGGTAAGTGGATTCATTAAAGCAGAGATTCTGCCAACAAATTCGTTCATTTTTGTATATGCCTGATTTTGTTGATTGAATTCTTTGACTTCTGCTTCTTCTTTTCGAAAAGCACGAATAACACGTACACCTGTGAGATTCTCTCTTGTTAAAGAAAGAACACGATCAAGTTTTTTCTGTACTTTCTTGAATAGAGGAATACTGATCAACATAATGCCAAATACAACGAAACTAAGAAGAATAATGGTAATCAAGAAGATAAGAGATAGTTTGGCATTTATCATAAATGCAGCTATCATTGCACCAAATACAATAAATGGACTTCTCAGTAATAAGCGGAGTGCAAGATTGAGACCATTTTGAATTTGGTTGCAATCAGAAGTCATTCTTGTTATGAGGGTATCTGTGCCAAGTGTGTCTAATTCTTTGTAGGATAGTACTTGGATGTGATCGTATAATGCTTGGCGCAAGCTTGTTGTAAAGCCAACGGCTGCTTTTGCGGCAAAGTATTGAGCGGTAAAGCTACATAGCATACCTATGATTGCTAATACGATCAGTATGAGAAATTGATAAAATATATATGTTGAATCATGATTTGTTATACCTTGATTGATGATGTTTGCTACAACGATCGGTGTTAATAAATCAAAGAAAGCTTCTAGTAATTTGAAGAAGGGGGCCAAAATACTTTCTTTTTTATATTTTTTAAGATATATGAATAACTTCTTCATGTAATTCTCCTTATTTCAATACGAACTATTCTAACATTATTTAGAGAACAAGATTGAAAGAAGTACAATATAAAAATATAATTGATCATTTGCTCATGAATGATTTATATATAAAAAAACTAGGAAACCTAGTTTTCAAATTCTTTAAGAAGCATATTAAATACTTTAGAAAAGTCTTCTGTAATGACCAAATCAGCTTGTAAATCAAATTTTGTGTGCTTTTTATTAATAATTACAAGGTGTTTTCCACGATATTGGTTGACGATTTCACTTGCTGGATACACTACAAGTGAGGAACCTAGGACAATCAAAACATCTGCTTTCTTCGTGTCTAATCGCGCTTGTTTGAATGTTTCTTTATTGAGAAATTCTCCATAAAACGTGATATCTGGCCGAATGATGTTACCACATTTTGTACATCTAGGAATACCAGTTGTATTGCGGATGTAGGTTGTTTCATATTCTGCTTTACAGGAAGTGCAATAATTGCGTAGTGTCGTACCATGGAGGTTATAGATTTTTGTTGAACCTGCTTTTTCGTGGAGCCCGTCAATGTTTTGCGTAACGACTGTGACGTCTTTTCCTATCTTTTCTAGTTCTGCAATAAATAAATGAATAACATTTGGTTCAACATCATTTAACAAAAGCTTTTCTCTATAAAAATCATAGAATTCAGCAGGGTGTTTATTGAAATATTTGATATGTAGGATTTTTTCTGGTTTTTTTCCATTGTATTTAGAAGCATAGAGACCATTTTTTGAACGGAAGTCAGGGATGCCTGATAGCGTTGAAATGCCTGCGCCAGTAAAGAAAGCAATACTGTGGCTTTCTTGTATGATTTGTTTAAGTATTTGTATTTTTTCATTTGTGCTTTTCATATATAGTATTGTACACAAAAGGGTATCAAATGTGATACCCTTGATAGATTATTCTTTTCCATCCCAACAGTAAGTACAAACATCTTCTTTCTTTAGACCTGTTGCTTCAACAGTATCGTCTAAGCGTAAGAACTGTAGGGAAGAAAATCCCATTTGCTTGCACATGATATCTATCATTTTTTGATAGCGTTGGGAATCTGGATCAATATATTCATCTAATATTGAACGAGAGACATCAGCACCTTCTTCTTGGGCAATGATTCTTCGTGCAATGAGTTCCATTTCTGTTGTAGAACGAGAAAAAGAAATATATTTACAGCCAAACATGATTGGTGGGCACGCTGGGCGTACATGAACTTCTTTAGATCCTCTGTCGTATAAAAATTCTGCAGTTTCGCGCAATTGTGTTCCACGTACGATGGAGTCATCAATGAGAAGGAGTCTTTTATTTTCAACGAGTTCTTCAATTGGAATGAGTTTCATCTTGGCAATGAGATTACGCTTTGTTTGCATCGTTGGCATAAAACTACGAGGCCATGTTGGCGTATATTTGATAAATGGTCGTGAATAAGGTACACCTGAAGCATTGGAATATCCAATCGCATGGGCTATACCGGAATCTGGTACCCCAGCAACTGTGTCTAGATCTTCTTTTGTTAAAAAATCTCTGCTAGCCATGTGTGCTCCACAACTATAGCGGAATTTTTCTACATTCATGCCTTCATAGCGGCTAGGTGGATATCCATAATATGTCCACAAAAATGTACATATTTTTTTCTTCTTTCCTGGCTGGACAAGAACTGTACATCCCTCTGGCGTCATGATATCGATTTCACCTGGTCCAAGTTCATGAACACCTGTATAGCCTAATTTTTCATACGCATATGTTTCGAAAGAAGCGCAATAGCCTTCCTCTTTTTTTCCAACATTGATAGGGGTTCTTCCGTATTTATCACGTGATAAATAAATACCAGTTGGTGTTAAAAGCATGATTGACATAGATCCATCAATGCTTTCTTGTACATAGCGCAATCCATCAATGAGATTTTCTTTTTGATTGATAAGTGCAGCAACGAGTTCTGTTTTGTTGAGCTCGCCATTTGTTTGCTGCATGAAGTGGACATTGCTTTCTTGAAAGATTTCAGAAACAAGTTTTTCGGCATTGTTGATACGACCTACGGTCGTGAGTGCATACGTTCCGTGATGACTTCTAACAACGAGTGGTTGGGGATCGTAGTCTGAAATACAACCTAGTCCCATGTAGCCTTTGAGTTCTTCGATATCGTTGGTGAATTTTGTGCGAAACGGTGAATTTTCGATATTGTGTATCGCTCTAACGAAACCGTCTTTGCCATATGTTACGATGCCGGCTCTTCTTGTGCCTAAGTGTGAGTGATAGTCTGTACCATAAAATAAATCAAAGATACATTCTTCTTTGAGTGCTGTAGAAAAAAATCCTCCCATATTGTCCTCCTGATGATTTTTTCAACAAAATACTAACATAGTGGTGTATGCACTGAAAAGATAGATTAGAATAACTTATGAAATTGACAAAAAAATCGAATGGTTTGGTGTATACGATCTGTGATAGTATATGAGAGAGGTGAGAATATGAGTGAACATACGATTGCAATTATTGGTGCTGGTCCTGCGGGATATACGCTAGCACAAGAACTTGTCAAAGTTGGTGGGTATTCCATAGATATTTTTGATAAAGAAGATGAAATTGGTGGTGCGATTTATACCGGCATTCCCGAATATCGTATGCCTAAGTCTTTTTTAACAAAAGCTTATGAAGGTCTTGTAGAAGCTGGTGTAAAATTTCATTTTCATACATGTGTTACGCCAGAAATGTATGAAAAGATGAAAGAAAAGTATGATCGCATAATTGTAGCAATTGGAGCGCAAGTTGAAAACACATTTGGCTTTGATACAGGAGATGGTGTATATGCTGGATTGACATTGTTATATGATTTGAATATCAATAAAAATCATGAAGCGTATAAGAAATATCACCATGCTATTGTTTGGGGTGGTGGAAACGTTGCGATGGATTGTGCAAGATCTTTGGTGCGTATCATTGACAATGTGACCGTTGTTTATCGACGCTCAGAAGAAGAAATGCCAGCGAATGCTTCTGAAATACGAGATGCTAAAAAAGAAGGAGTTGTATTTAACTTCTTAGAGAATATAAAAGATATTTTGCGTGATGAAAATGGGCAAGTAAAAGGTGCAAGGGTTGTACAAATGGAACTTGGTAAACCGGATGCAAGTGGTAGAAGAAGTACGCATGAAATCGTTGGTAGTGCGTATTTAGAAGAAGCAGATTTGATCGTTATGGCAATTGGTCAAAAAGTGAATTTAAAAGCATTGAGCGATAGTTTACAGTCTTGCGAAGGACATAGTACAACAGATAAAAATGTGTATTTGATAGGGGATGCTTTAACAGGTCCAAAGACAATCGGCAGTGCGGTATTAGAAGGTAAAGCAGTCGCAAAAGAGATTGTACAATCTTTTGAATAAACGGTACAATATATAGAAGAAAGTAATAGCTTTCTTCTTTTTTTTGTGAGGTGAAAAATGGCAGAGTATTTTGTGAACACGGCAGTATTGCATGTATTTGATTATGCTTCTGATATGACGGTTCTTTCGAAGAGATCCATGAATCTAGAAGACACAGTGATCGAATCTTATGTGAATAAACAAGTTGCTAAAATAATGAAGGATATTGGTAGTAAAAAGGGTTTTTTTTTAGAAGAAAGTTCTTTTTTAAAACAATTAGAGGAATATAGTCATAAAGTAT
>CALBJM010000373.1 GCA_937893225.1 uncultured Erysipelotrichaceae bacterium
GCTTAACTTTCTTTTTTGTTTTTGTGCTCATTCATTACTCCTTTTTACTATCTTCATAAGTAAATCCTTCTGTATTTAAGCAATAAGAAAAGAATTCTCTTGTTTCTTTTGTTCGTTTGGCATTTTTATACTGTACAAGTATTTTGAGATGTACTGTATCTTTGTCTGTTTCTCCACTCATTGCAAGGCCTTTTGCTAAACCTTGCTGCATATTAACTTGTCCTGGAATCAATGACGTCGTATCCTCAAAAATACCTAAAGAAGGCATCATTTTCGCTGCATCTTGGAATTGTATATCATCTTCCACAGCAATCATCACGACATCATACATCGCTATTTGCGCATTATCGACTACAATTGCATACCGATATGTTCCATCTGGTATTTGGCTCATTTCTAAAGCGATGTTGAAGTTTTCACTTTTTTCTTTAAATCTAGCATTGTTTGTAACGATTTCATAATATGTCTGATATTCTTCAAGTTTTTCATTTGTATTGTCTTGGTTCTTTTGCGAACAGCCACATAACAACAATACAAATAGTAACAATATTTTTAGATTCTTCATAGCAATGGCTATTATAACATAAAAAGACGAAAGCACTCACTTCCGTCTTAGACATTGTTATTAGAATGTAATAACAAAATAGTTCTTTTTGCCTTTTTTCAGAATTGTAAATTCTTCATTGACTGCATCTTTTTGGAACAATTGTTTTTCAATATCTGCGCACTTTTCACCATTTACAGACACAGAACCCTGTTGAATCAATCTTCTTGCTTCACCTTTACTCTTACATACTTGAGCACCAACAAGTGCATCAATTAGTGATACACCATCTTCTGCAGCATATTTTTTTGCATCTGCCAATCCAGCTTTCATTTCTTCTGGAGACAACGACATAATATCGCCATGGAAGAATGTTTCTGTAATTTTCTTAGCAGTCTCTAGACCTTCTTTACCATGTACCATTTCTGTCAATTCTTCAGCAAGTGCTTTTTGTGCTTCTCTTCTTTCAGGAGCTTCTTCTACACACTTTGCCAATGCTTCAATTTCTTCAGGTGTTCTTAAGGAAAGTCTCTTCAAGTAATCCACGATATCTGTATCTGGTGTATTTAACCAGAACTGGTAAAATTCATAAGCATTTGTTCTTTCAGGATCCAACCAAATATTCTTACCTTCTGATTTACCAAATTTAGATCCATCACTCTTTGTAATCAATGGAGATGTAATGCCCCAAACCTTAGCATCATCACCTTCAACTTTACGAATCAATTCCATACCACTTGTTAAGTTGCCCCATTGATCAGAGCCACCAATCTGAATACGGCAATTATATGTTTGGTATAGATGCAAGAAATCCATTGCTTGTAGAATTGTATAAGAAAATTCTGTATAAGATAGGCCAGAATCTAATCTCTTCTTGATTGTATCTTTTTGCAACATGTAAGCAATATTGAACAACTTACCATAGTCTCTTAAATAATCAAGAAGTGACATTTCTCCTAACCAGTTGTTGTTATTTTCCATAATAGCAGCATTCTCGCCATCAAATTTTAAAAACTTGCTTAATTGCTTTTTGATACATTCTGCATTATGAAGAACTTCTTCATGTGTTAATAGTTTTCTTTCTGTAGTTGGTCTAGGATCACCAATCATACCTGTAAAACCACCGCATAAAGCAATTGGTGTATGTCCAGCATCTTGATATCTTCTCAACAAAATAATCTGTTGAAGATGACCGACATGTAAAGAATCTGCAGTAGGATCAAAACCACAATACACTGTCATAGAATTCTGTAGTGCATTGACAAGACCATCATAATCCGTAACGTCTTTGACAAGACCTCTCCATTTTAATTCTTCAATAAAATTCATTTTTTTCTCCTTCTTTGGACACCATATAAAAAAGCGTCCTTACTCTAAGGACGCCTATTAGCGCGGTACCACCTTAGTTTGCACAACTTGTGCACACTCATATCAACTTTTAACGTTGTTGAAACGTTTTGCCTTTTGAGACAAAAAGCTCCAAGGTGTATTCAACTCACAATTCCTCTTTCCTTTTCACCAACCAGGACTTCTCTATACAGTACTTGTAAGACTACTTTTCCTCTTCTCAGCAATATTATTTTAATTGTTGATAAGTATTTGTCAATCTTTTGTAGATTGACGTGGTGTAAATAAATATGACAATTCAATAGAACCTTCTTGTTCTTCTTCAGATTGCAGCATCTTCGTCATAACACGCATACTCACCGCTCCTAAATCATAACTTGGGATAGAAAATGAAGAAATCTGCGGTCTCATGACTGCATTATATTTTGAATCAATTACGCAAACAACTTCCATCTCATCAGGAATAACAATGTTATTTTCTCTAGCCGCATTAATAACAGCCATGGCTTGTGAATCACGATTTGCGATAATCAAATCATATTTGTTTTCTTTCAAATGTTTGCATAAGAAACTATACGAAGTTCTATCTTCAGCAGGAATCTTCAAGAAACCATGAAATTCTTTATTTCTTTGCTTAAATGCCTTTTTAGCGCCCTTGACCATTTGATCACATGTATATGGATTTTTACGATCTTCCAAAATTGCTATATTTTCTTTATCTTCTTCTAAATATTTGCTAGTCAACTCATAGATTGCTTTTTCAATATCTACATATACCGAACACAAGCGATCACCTTCGACTTGATTGCCAATCATAACGATAGGAATATTATATTTTGATAATTCAGTTACTTCTTCAATCTTTAATTTATCGTTATAAATAATAACACCATCTACATGCGACTTGATGATATCCTCCACAACGCTAGAAATATCAGTAATACCGGCTGTTATTGTATGAAGCATGATGTTGTAATTATAAATTTTTGCTACATCGATCAATCCATTTATGATTTGTCCAGTATATGTAAAAGAAGCTTCTGGAACAACAAGACCTATCGTAGTAGATTTTTGTAAAGCAAGACCTTGCGCAATTGCATTTGGCTTATACCCAAGCTTATCTACTGCCGCTTGTACTCTTTCTCTTGTCCCTCCTTTTACAACATTGCTTCCATTGATTACACGAGATACAGTTGCTAAAGAAACACCTGCTTCCTTTGCAACATCATAAATTGTTACACGTTTCATTAGCATTATCCTTTCTTTTCATTCTTAAAAAAATTTTTCACTGCACTGCTTCCTTTTTCAAGCAAGTCATTTGCACCTTTTTTTGCTTTTTCCATTGTATCTTGTACTTCAGGCTTATTGAAGAAATCATCTGCAGCAGTAACGATCTTCTTTGTTCCTTCTGTAATAGCAGAAGAAGCAGCATCGACTGCATTAGAAATATCCGCTTTAGTTTTTTCGTCTAAATGTTCATCAACATATTTTCCAACAGATTCACTTGCATCTTTGACAGTTTGTTTTGCTTTTTCTGTATACGCTTTTGTTTTAGGATCATTAGAAATTTCATCAATTTTTCCCTTAGCAACTTCAACAGCTTTAACAGCATTATCCTTAATGTATGTAATTGTTTTTTGAACTTCAGGATTTTCAGATACTTGTTGAGCCTTTTCTTTGATATCATTAATGGAAGACATCACACTATTCACTGTATTTTCTTTGATTTCTTTGATCTTTTCCTTATTTTCATCCGTCACAAAACTAGGAATTTCGGCTTCCTTTTCTTTTTCTTCACTTAATTCTGCTATCTTTCTTTTCAGATCTTCTACTGTTTTTTCAATAGAATCTATTGGTTCTTTTGTTTCATCAAAATCTACATTTTTATTATCACTCATTTTCATTGTCCTCTACTTCTACTGTATTTACTTCACTACTTTGCTTAAACTTTTCTTCAACAACGGTTTGTAATTTTCCTACATTTTCATTTGCAAAATCTGCAGCCTTAGACAAAGCTTCACTTGTTTTATCATGGACCTTGTCCAAAGAATGAGAATACTTAACAGCTGTATCAAGTGGAGCTTGAAGTTTTTCCATGCTTTTTTCAACGTCTTTTATTGTAGGATCTAAATTATTGACGGTTGTTGTGATTGCGTCTATTAATCCCCATATTTTCTTCAAAAGAATACAGAGAAAAATGAGTGCCAATGCCCCCAAAATAGGAAGGAATTGTGAAGAAACATTGGCTAGATCAAGTATTAATGCGTCCATAAATTTCTCCTTTTAGCTAACTAATAATATTATATGTAAAAATGAAAATATTTTCAAGAGTTACTGATAGCGCTAACAGATAATATTAGACAAAATAAAAACAGTGTATTTAAAATACACTGTCATTGAATCTTTTTCAACATGTTAGCCAATCCATAGATATCTTTACTGGACATAAATAAGAAACATGCTGGACGTTCTTTTGATAATATTTCAGCACCTTTTTGATCTTCCGTTATAACGACGGATCCAGGAATCATCTTCTGTAAATATGTGATATCTATATCTGTACCATCTTGTTTATCATCAATACTTGTGAAATCACATAGATATACTTTATCTGCTTTCTCAAGTTGTTTTTTAAAATCTTCCGCAAAATACTTAACGCGAGAAGCTCTATGTGGCTTAAATACAGCTACTAATTTATGGTCAGGAAATCTCTTGCGTGCAGTATCGATAGTAACACCAACTTCTGTTGGGTGATGTGCATAATCATCAATAAAGATATTATCTTCGTGTTCTTCGACAACGAATCTTCTTTTTACACCTTTAAAATTTGATAATCCTAATTCAATACTTTCAGCAGGAATGCCTTCCAAAATACCTATAGCAATCACAGCTAGAGAATTTAATAGTAAATGGTGTCCAACTAATGAAGTAGAAAAGTGTGCATATGGCTTACCTTCAAATAGAACA
>CALBJM010000374.1 GCA_937893225.1 uncultured Erysipelotrichaceae bacterium
ACAGCACCTAAAACCAAAGCCTTAGATTCAATGTTCTTATCTTAATGACATTGTTTAATTTAAGGCTTTTTCATATAAGTGCGGATAACAGGACTTGAACCTGCATGGGTCTCCCCACTAGAACCTGAAACTAGCGCGTCTGCCAATTCCGCCATATCCGCATTGCCTAAGTATTATAGCGAAATATTTTCTTTTCTACAATACTCAATTTTCTGCAGAATTGGAATCTAAATTACCTTGCACTTTATATTCCACGCATGATTTTTTTACATTTTTTTATTTTGTACATCAATTGATCTGCTTGTTCAATTGCACTAGAAAAAGGAATTGAATTTGTAATACAAACTTCCCCAATACTTAAACAAAGACGTACTTCTTCATTCTCTATCATTAATGGATAATCTTCAATTTGGAGAGACTTTTCATGATACTTTACTGAAAGAATCATTAAGAACTCGTCTCCACCATATCGAACGATCATGCCTGTATTTTGCATTGCTTCTTTCAATAATAACGCAGAAGTGCGTATCGCAGCATCTCCATATTCATGTCCATATTTGTCATTGATAGCTTTCATATTGTCTATATCTGCAAATAACAAATAGACTTTGCCATCTTTTTGTATACAAGAATTGTAAAATGCTTCGCCATATTTTTCTAAACCAAACCGATTATAACAACCTGTTAATGAATCATGTACATACATTTCATCCAATTTTCGATTAATAGAATGCAAGATATTTCTTCTTCTCACATTTTCAAATGCTGTTTCAATTAAAGATAAATACACAGGTACAAACCCACATTCAGATCCATTTGGTACTCCATTTGTAACCATGTAGCCTATATTTATTTTCTGAAAATGAATTGGATAAATAATATATAGTGCCGATTCCTTCAATAATTGTTTAGGAAGAATTTCTTTTGAAGGATATGTTTGATATACATGAGATCTAGGATCACATGGCAATAGTGTAGAAGAATGCATTGCCATCAAATGGATATATTCAGAACTATGATAAGGAATCTCTGGCGAATCATAGTTTTCTATATAGTGTTGATTCAATAAAAAGAAAATTTCTTTTGTATGAAGTTCTTTTCCAAATACTTCTAATACATTGCATAAGTCATCCATTTGACTACACGTTAGCATGGCTGGTTCAAAATGAGAATGAATAAAAGAAAAGTTTCTTACTTCTTGCGTCACATCAACAAAACGCTTCCAATATTTTTTATCTTCTTGCAAATTTGCATCACCATCTAGTCTCCATTTTATAGAATATGGTGTATAAATTGCCTTTGGCATTTCTTTTCCTTCGATGATATTCACAAGTGATTGAATGGCTAAGTAACCCGTCTGTTTATAATCACGATCAATACTCGTCAATCTTGGCAGATATGCATATGCTAATTCTTGGTTATCAAATCCAGTTACGATTACTTGATCCGGTATAGAAATTCCATTTTTCATTAAAACATCACATATACTTCGTGCAGTATTATCATTTGCGCAAACAAAACAGTCTGGTAATTTTTTACCTGATTGTAAGTACGCCTTTCCTACACGTATTCCATCTTCTGTATTCCATCCAGCTTCTAAGCACCCCATATTATAGATATCATATTTTTCACATGCATCCAAATATGCTTTTTGTCTGATTTTTGCTTCCTCTGAATTCTTATATCCACAAACAAATACAGTACTTTTTACTTGCGCTTTATCTTTTAGGCCAGCCATCAAATCCATAATTGGCATATAATTGTCCGTACCAATATGTGTTGAATAGCGTAATGGATAATTTATAGAAACAACAGGAATGCCTAATGCATGTGCTTTATCTACGATAACTTGTCTCTCTTCAGCTTTCCACATACGATTTCCTTGAATCATTATTCCATCATATTGTTGAAGATCAGGTAAATTTAATATTTCCAAGGCCGATTTATCCACTTCTTCGTCTAAATATTTAGCTACAGCATTAAACGTAAAAATACGAACATTTTCATGTTCTTTAACATATTTTTCCATTCCCATCAATTGTGCTGTTTGATGTTCATAATTCCATTCAAATGCTAAATATGCAATATTATATGACATGTAGAATAATCCTCGCTCAAATCAATACACACCGATTATATCACCACTTACAAACGTTTACATTAGATATCGGTTATTCTTAAAGCTACTTGTAGAGACTGCTGATCAAAACCAAAATACGAATTGGTCTCTACGAGATATTTCTTAAATGACAAGATTTTCATATCATCTAGAACTACAAAAGAACGATATATTGGATGCGCTGCCATATAGTTTAATATTTCTTGTTCTCTAGAATCATGCCAATCCATTTGTGTTGTTCCAACAACTCTATTTGTATATTGGAATCCATGATTTTTCAAATATTCTTTACAAAAATCCAGTCCTGAAAAGCGCCACGTAGATGAAATTACAATATCTATATCTCTTTTTTCACACAAAACATTCAAATTATTTATGCACGAAGAATCACAAAATTCAAATTGTTCAGGTGATTGTTGAGAAATGATATATCGTTGTGATCCTTCTTGTAAAAATGTATTGATAACACCGTCGAAATCAAGAAAGAGACATATTTTTCGTATGCCTCGTATCTGATTTTGATATAGTCTTTTTTCAATTTCTAATATAGTATTTTTCATATAAGCCTATCAATCGTTCTCCGAAATAGATCAATGTTGGTTCTAACAATAGACCACATAGTAAGATCCACAAATCTCTAAAATGAAAAGACACGTATAACATGTCGCTGAACTTAAATAATGCAGTAAAAAGAATGCACGCCATAGAACACAATATGAATATGCGCAATTTAGATAATGGAGAATAAACCCTATATAAAGTGATAAGGTACACATACCCTGTTAGTAAAACAAGGATTCCAAAAAAGCGTGACATGTCTATAAAATGATATTGTTTTAAAAATAAGCATAGTATTGCAGTCACAAAAATAGCAATGCTACTTGGAAT
>CALBJM010000375.1 GCA_937893225.1 uncultured Erysipelotrichaceae bacterium
GCCGACCTCGGCAATATGCGGAATGGGTCTTGATAAGGACGTTGCTCTTATTACCGACGGCCGTTTCAGCGGTGCAACAAGAGGTGCGGCTATAGGTCACGTTTCTCCCGAGGCGGCAGAGGGCGGAACAATCGGAATTGTTGAAAACGGCGATATAATTTCGATTGATATTTCTAAAGGTTTACAGGATGAGTGATGGTGAAAAATAGATTTATGAGAATGATTTTATTTTTTGACCTTCCTGTAACTACACCGGAAGGAAGAAGAACATATCGAGAATTTGTAAAGTATTTGGATAGTGACGGATTTATTCGAATTCAATATTCTGTATATTGTAAATTATGTATTAATACAGATTCAGCTAAAACACTTAGTAAAAGAGTAATGAGAGAATGTCCTGAAGAGGGAGATATTCGTTTTATTATAGTAACCGAAACACAATATCAAAGTATAACAAATGTAAATGAAACATATTCCCTTCAGGAATCGATCACTACAGATGATAGATGTATTACGATAGGAGGGATGAACGATGAAAATTAAGAGTGAAGTAAATACATACATATTACCAATTCTTTCTGGATTACATTTGATTCAAGAAATAAATTGCAGAGATGAATTCTTAGAATGCTTAAATTCATATTTTGGATTGAAAAAGAAAACAAAATGCATCATAACTAATAATGAAAATGAATTAATAACTCCAAAAGAAGCAGAATTTATCTATATTCCATCAACTACAGATGTATCACAAATATTTGAATTTAAAAACAAAACACTATTAAACACAGAACTGGAAAAATTCATATCTGAAAATCCATTAATGTACACAACTATAGAAACAATCAGACAAAACTATCGTTCACTATTAACAGACGAAGGAATGTATAAGTTCATTGGTATTTTAGGATATGGAACAAAAGTTGATATTGAAATCAATACGGCTAACTTTTCTATTTCTAAAATATTGCAAGCTCTAAGAATAGAAACAGAATCTATGACTACACAAGAACAATTTATGATTCTTTATAATTTACAACTTTATTTAAAAAGAAAACAATTTTGTATTATCTACATTGATTTCCTAATTGATGAAGAAACATTAGAATGGCTAAACAGAATTAAATCCAAGAATACAATTATTCTTGTAAGTAACAATTCTATTGAGGACTATATGGCTGAACAATTTGACTCTATAATCATTCTCACACCAAATGATTATATTGAAACAATAGAATTAGATAAATCACAATCAAAGCTAATATCCTATGCATTACACCCTATTGTTTTTACTCATCCAGAGTATCAAAATCAAAAAATAATTGATATTATGAGACTATTTGAAGACAAAACTTCCAGTTTTTCTATAAATTTCATTACCGATAATGATGTAAAAGCCTTTATTTAAGGCACTTTTGCGCATATAATAAGGCTAACAGTTCTTGAGGATTGTATTTTTTCGTAATATTTGTACGAAAGAAGGTAAAAAATATGTCGAAAACTTGTTCTTGAGGATTGTATTTTTTCGTAATATTTGTACTTAAAAGTGCCGTTGATTTTTCTCGACTGGGTTCTTGAGGATTGTATTTTTTCGTAATATTTGTACGCAAAGGCGTATCTGTTAGAATGTACTGGCGTTCTTGAGGATTGTATTTTTTCGTAATATTTGTACCGATTCTTATAAAATGTTTAACACAGATGTGTTCTTGAGGATTGTATTTTTTCGTAATATTTGTACATAAATTTAGATGCAATAAAACACCCCCCCAGTTCTTGAGGATTGTATTTTTTCGTAATATTTGTACTTGGAACTTTGACACCATTCACTTCATCATGTTCTTGAGGATTGTATTTTTTCGTAATATTTGTACTTTGAGCGCGAGCCTAAAATGTAATCTAGAGTTCTTGAGGATTGTATTTTTTCGTAATATTTGTACGTTCCGTTCATGCCGTTACCTCCCCAGTTAGTTCTTGAGGATTGTATTTTTTCGTAATATTTGTACGTAGACCAAATCTTACATGTTGGCTCACATGTTCTTGAGGATTGTATTTTTTCGTAATATTTGTACAAGAGCGAGAAAAAGCTACTGGTAAGGAAGGTTCTTGAGGATTGTATTTTTTCGTAATATTTGTACATGAAAATGAATTTGGTTGGAAAGTTTATTGTTCTTGAGGATTGTATTTTTTCGTAATATTTGTACATAGATTCCGTGGCAGTTCTGATATGCATAGTTCTTGAGGATTGTATTTTTTCGTAATATTTGTACTAATCTTTCTTACATCACGGCAAGCCGTGTGTTCTTGAGGATTGTATTTTTTCGTAATATTCGTAATATTTGTACTGAGCTTCCTAAATTTGCACCTGAAGAGTTGTTCTTGAGGATTGTATTTTTTCGTAATATTTGTACTGCTTGTTCGTAAGCGTCCAATAAATACTGCCTCCAAAACTATCTTCAGACTATAAAATCATATCTAGAAGGGGGACTATTTTTTCAATCTGGTATAAAAGATTGCTTTTTTTTGCCTTTTTCCTTGAATATCTGAGATAATTAGATTAGTAATCAACAATGAGGTCTCATATGAAAAGAGAGAATAATCGTTTTAGAGTTGTTCGGATTTGCATAGGTATCTTTATTATAATTTTGTTTGTTTTAATGATTTTTATGATGTCTATGATATCTGAAATTCAGGGGAATGCACGTGTTATTAATTATGCTGGGTTGGTGCGTGGGAAAACGCAGAGAATCGTTAAATTAGAAATTGCTGGTAGTTGTGAGAATGAGATGTTGAATGATGTTGAGAGATACATCAATGGGTTGTGTAATGGAGATGATTCAATTCCTTTGATCAAGATTGAAGATGATGCGTTTCAAAATCAAATGTCATCTTTGAAAGAGGAATATTATGTGTTGCGTGATGAAATATATGGTGTTCGTAGTGTTGGGTATGAGAATACAGATATCATTGCGGTGAGTGAAGAATTTTTTGATACATGTGATGAAGCAGTTGATTTAGCGGAATCGTATTCAGAAAAGAGAGAATTAGCGTTGCGTAAATTAGAAATATCCATGATTTGTGTTTTGGGTATTTTAATTGGGTTGACTGTGTATGAGTTTATTAGTGCACAACAAAGAATACGTTTGCAAAACAAAGAATTTTACGATAAAGCTACTGGTTTGCCTGGAAAAGCAGCATGTGATGAGCTACTTAGTGAGAAGGAAAGTGTTACAAATGATACAAGTGTTTGTAGCTTTGATTTGAATCATGTGCGAAGAATCAATAAGAGTTTTGGATTAATTGCTGGTGATAAATACATTTGTGCGTTTGCTAAAATGTTGCGAGAAACATTTCCTAGTAATAGTTTTGTTGGTAGGTCTGGTGGAGATGAGTTTTTAGTTATAACGCATCGTTTGGATAAAAATGGTATTCATAAGTGTATTAGTGAAGTTAAAGCAAAGTTGCGAAGTTTGAATGCACCTTATCCTGATCTGTCATTGAGTTTTGCTTACGGTTATGCTTTAGCTAGTGATTATCCTGGTAGTTGTACTAGAGAATTATTGAAGTATGCAGATAAGAATATGTATGCGAATAAAAATCGTATTAAACGAGAAGAGGCAACAATAGAGAAGCATGCAGATTATGAATTATTAAAATTTGTTAATGAAGAAGAAATAACGTATTCGGATTGTTTGTATTGTAATGCAGATTTAAATTTTTATAGAAAGATTCGTACAATAGATAATTTCTTTTTGAATACTTCTGGTTGTTATTCACAGGCAGTTGAGCAAATTGTCTTTGATATAAAAGATACTGATGAACAGCGTTTGGTGAAAGATACATTGTGTGTTTCTTATTTAAATAAGAAATTGCGTTGTAAAGAAGATAGTTTAGATGTGCAGTATGGGTTAAATGAACAAGGTGATTATATTCATGCAAAGGTCATTCCTGTGGATTGGAATGTGCAAGGTGATTTGTTGCATTTTATTATTGCTTTTGAAGTTGTGAGAACAAATGTTGATCCAAAAGAGCAATTAGCTTTGTATTATGAACAATTAAAGCAAGATATTCTTGAAAATGATAGTTATGTAGATGCATTGTTAGAAATGGCAGATACAGTGTATACAGTGAATTTGTCAAAGAATATTTTAGAAAAGAATGTAACGATTTTAGATAAAAATGGTAAGAAAAACAATTTGTTTATGAATTATCCATTGCCATGTTCTTATACAGACTATTGCAATGAATATAGTAAATTTGTAACAAAAGATACACTTGGCGAATATCGAATGACTTCTAGTCCCAAGAAACTATTAGCAAGATTTGCATCTGGGGATAAGCACTTGGCTGTAGAATATTGCTTTCAAGAAAATGATTCTATTCGTTGGATCAAAAAAATGATTCTTATGACACGTACAATGAGTATGAATGAAGATACACATGTATATGAACCAATTGTTCAAGCTATTGTTTTATTGCAAGATACATCAAATATGCATGCACGTGAAGAAAGAGAACATGCCAAATTACAAATTGCGTATGATGAAATGCGTAATGCAAATCGTACAAAGTCTGAATTTCTTTCTAGGATGTCACACGATATTCGTACGCCTTTGAATGGTATTATTGGTTTATTGAAATTAGATGAAGATCATTTTGATGATAAACAAATGCTTTTAGAGAATCATAAAAAGATGCAAATTTCAGCAAATCATTTGTTGTCTTTGATCAATGATGTTTTACAGATGAGTAAGTTAGAAGAAGGACAAATTCATTTGACACATGAAGTAAT
>CALBJM010000376.1 GCA_937893225.1 uncultured Erysipelotrichaceae bacterium
TCCATATGTTGAATTCCACTTGTCGTCATCCCAGCATCCATATGGCACATTCCATCTGTATGTACCTGAATGCTCTGTGCGCCAAGTGAAGCAATTTTTTCTGCATCAACATCCGAAGCAATATCCGCTTCCATAACACCAATATGCGTTCCTTGCATATCACGAATCAATCTTGACAATAATGTAGTTTTCCCACTTCCAGGAGAACTCATAACATTCACGAGTAAACACTTTTCTTGTTTCATATATGCACGTAATGCATCCGCTTCTCGATCATTTCTAGCGTTTACACTCTTATGTAACTCAATTACTTTCATGCATTTCTCCATTTCTCAATTTCACTTTTCAACCATGCTATCCAAGTATCAAAACCATCTCCATGTAATGCACTCAATTCAAAAATAGGCATTGTAGAATTTAATACTTTCACATGATTTTTCAAACGTTCTATATCAAAATCAAACACTTCTTTTGTATCAATTTTATTTACTAGCAATACGTCCGATACCTGAAACATCAATGGGTATTTCAAAGGCTTATCATCACCCTCAGGAACAGATAAGATCATCACTTTTTTTGCAGCACCTACATCAAATTCAGCCGGGCAAACTAAATTGCCAACATTTTCTAAAAAAACGACATCTAAATCATCCACACCCAATCTATCTAATCCACGATGCGTCATATCTGCATCCATATGGCAGCTACCACCCGTATGCAACTGAATGACTTTAGCACCAGTTTGGGCAACATGACGCGCATCAATATCATGATCTACATCAGCTTCCATTACACCAATGCGATATGTATCTTGCAATGCATGTATCGTGCGCACCAAAGTTGTCGTTTTTCCTGCACCAGGCGAAGCCATTAAATTCACAAGAAAAACATTCTTCTCTTTCATTTTTTGACGCACTTTTTCTGCTTCCAAATCATTATCCGCAACAATGCGTTCTTTCGTTTCTATTATTTCAATCTTAGACATATGTAACCCCTTACACTAACTCAACTTTATCATTATTCACTCTATTTCACAACTTGACCTATACAAATTCGCTAAAATGTAAGTTAATATCGCCAAATAAAAAGAAGAACTATTGTTCTTCCCTTATGTTACTTTTCAATACTTACAAAAGTATAATCTTTATCTTCGATTGCTTTACGAATAACGTCATCATCCACTGCATGAGATAGTGTTACAACTGCAGTACCACTTTCATGAGAAACTTCTGCACTTTCTACACCATCGATTGCTTCCAATGCTTTCTTTACAGAAGCCTCACAATGTCCACACATCATTCCTTCAATCTTTACTGTTTCTTTCATTTCCTTTTCTCCTTCTTCTATTTCTTTTAATGCTCGTTTGTGAATTGGTCTATCTTTCTTTGCATCATGAATATGCACTAGATTTAATCGCAATGCATTCATGCACACTGTAAATGATGACAAAGACATTGCTGCAGCACCCCACATAGGATTCATTTCAACATCAGGCATTAAACCAGCAGCCATTGGAATCAAAACTGTATTATACGCAAAAGCCCAAAATAAATTCTCATGAATATTACGCAATGCAGATTTTGACAAACGAATTGCACCAACAACATCTGATAACTTAGAATTCATCAACACAACATCTGCAGAATCAATAGCCACATCAGTCCCTGCACCAATCGCAATACCAATATCTGCACGCACTAATGCAGGAGCATCATTGATGCCATCTCCTACCATAATGACCTTGCCACGCTTCTCTAGTTTTCGAACAACACTTTCTTTACCTTGTGGTAATACCCCAGCAATTACGCGATCTACACCTGCTTGTTTTCCTATCGCATTAGCAGTTTTCTCATTGTCACCTGTCAACATAACAACTTCGATACCCATATTGCGAAGTTCTTGAATAGCTTGTGTACTATCTGACTTGATCGTATCTGCTACCGCAATCATCCCAAGATATGTATTCCCCTTTACAAAGAACAATGGCGTCTTTCCTTGTTCTGCATATTGGTTACCAATCTCTTCAGCTTCTTTACTATTTACCAATTGACGAATAAATTTCAAGGAACCACCATACACATCTTCTCCATTGATCGTCGCATGTATACCATTTCCACTTAATGCTTGAAAGTTCTCTGTATCATCTAAAGCAATTGATTTATCAATACCATAGTTAACAATAGCCTTTGCTAATGGATGTTCCGATTTACTTTCTAGTGAGCAAGCTATCTTTAACAATGTATCTGAATCACTATTATAAGATGGCACAATATCCGTTACAACTGGCTTGCCTTCTGTAATCGTTCCTGTTTTGTCTAAAGCAACGATTTGGACATGTCCTGTGTTTTCAAGAGCTTCGCTCGTTTTAAATAATATGCCATTTTTAGCACCCACACCATTGGCTACCATAATTGCAACTGGTGTAGCTAACCCCAAAGCGCATGGACAAGATATAACAAGCACAGATATTGCTCTTTCCAAAGCAAAAACAATATCTTTACCAAGTAACATCCATACAACAAACACTACAATTGAAATGGTTATAACAGCTGGTACAAATACCGCAGAAACACGATCTGCAATTCGCGCGATTGGAGCTTTGGTAGCAGAAGCATCTGTCACCATTTGAATGATTTGAGAAAAAGTTGTATCTTCACCAACTCTTGTAGCCTTAGCTTTAAAGAAACCGGATTGATTCATCGTAGCTGCACAAACTTTATCTCCTATAGTTTTATCTACTGGAATTGACTCTCCAGTTAGACTTGACTCATCAATTGCTGTAGCACCATCTAAAACGATACCATCCACTGGAACTGACTCACCAGGCTTTACCACAAAAATATCACCAATTTGCACTTCAGTTATATCGACTTCTGTTATTTTTCCATCTTTTTCTATATTTGCTTTCTTAGGTGCTAGTTTCAATAGTGCTTTCAAAGCATCTGTTGTTTTTCCTTTTGAAATAGATTCTAGTGTTTTTCCTACTGTAATCAATGCCGGTATCATTGCTGCAGTTTCAAAATACAAATTATTGTGATACAAAGGCATCAAGTCCATATTCATCGTTCCATTTGTCACAAGCACTGTCATTTGATAAAATACATACAATGACCAAGCAAAAGACACGGAAGAACCTAGCGCAACCAATGTATCCATATTTGGTGCACGATGCATCAAACTCTTATAACCAGATATAAAGAATGCACGATTGATATACATCACAACAATCGTAATCAACATTTGTGTTAATGCCAAGCCAAGATGATTATGATTCAAGAAACCTGGAACAGGCCAATTCCACATGTTATGTCCCATTGTGATATACATCAAAACTATCAACCAAATCACAGAATGCAACAATCTCTTTTTTAACTTTGGTGTTTCATGATCTTCTAAATCATTCTCCATTTGTACACTTTCTTGTTGTCCCTTCAAATGTGCACCATATCCTGCTTCTTCTACCGCATGAATAATATCATCTGTCTTTGCACTTCCCTCTACACGCATAGAATTTGTTAACAAAGACACTGCCACACTATCTACACCTTTCACACCCTTTACAGCTTTTTCAACATGTGCTTGACAAGCCGCACACGTCATACCCGTTACTACATACTGTTCCATACTTCACCTACTTCATTAACTTCTGTAAAATTTCACACAATTCATCGATTGTTTCATCATTACCATGCTGAATATCATGTTTTACACAGCTCTTAATATGACAAGACAATAAAACCTTATTAAAACTATTCAAGGCACTCGTTGCTGCTGAAACTTGCATCAAAATATCTGGACAATACATATCCTCTTCGACCATCTTTTCAATTCCACGAATCTGCCCTTCTACTCTACGCAATCTTACTAAAAGTTTCTTCTTTTCTTCTACACTTCTTTTTTTATGCTTTCCGCTACAAGCTGGACAATTTTTTTCTTCCATATCTTCTCTCCATTATTTTTATATACCCCTTGGGGGTATAATGTCAATAAACATGCACATGCATTTATAAAAAAATCATTCTATACTTTTTACATGGAGGTATTCTTATGAACAGTATTTTTCATCGCACAAGTATTCGAAAGTACTTGAACC
>CALBJM010000377.1 GCA_937893225.1 uncultured Erysipelotrichaceae bacterium
CAGCTATCACATTCCCTATCACTTCGTAATTCAGTGCAGTTCCTTCAGCATCATTATGATAATTTGCAGCCATTTCTTCAGCAATACCAAAACGCTTAGCTTCTTTAGCTGCATCGATATTTGCCCCTAAGAAAAGAAACTCCCAACCATAACGTTTTTTCTGTCGTTCAATCATATGTTGTACTTTAGCATATGTATAATACTGACTAGCATTTTCAAGGCCATCCGTAATGATAATGCATAGCGTCTTTTCAGGAATATCTTCTTTACGTGCATATTTATGAATATTACCAATATGATGAATTGCTCCACCTACTGCATCTAATAAAGCTGTACATCCACCAACACTATATTCTTTCTCACTGATATTTTTTACTTGTTGTAAAGGTACACGATCATGAATAACTTCTGATCTTTGGTTAAAAAAGATTGTGGATACGAGTGCTCCTCCTTCTTCTTTTTTCTGCTTTTTTAACATTGCATTGAAGCCACCAATCGTGTCTTCTTCTAATCCTGCCATTGAACCACTTTTGTCTAAAATAAATACGATTTCAATCATCTTATTATCCTCCTGTTGTTGTTTTTATTGTAAAAAAACAAACAGAAAGATATGTCGCATAACATGCGACATTTATACACCTATCAATGGTTGATCAAATGCAAACAACACTTCATTCAATTCGAAAATATCATAATTTTCATGCTCAAGAAAATATTCAACAATAATATCAAACTTATTGCTATGGGAAAGTGCATATCCAGCACGTGCAATAAAGTCTTTTGTTTCATCAATATCTAATTCTAAAGCAAAAGCGAAGGCTAATGCTGTAGTTTTAGATGGCTGATATTTTTTGTTATTGCGTATTTTAGAAAATAGTTTTCTATCTACATTTGCTTTCTTGTAGATTTCTGAATCCTTTTTTCCTGTTCGATCAATCAGTTTTAAAAGCGTTTCTGAAAAACCTGCATCCATTTCTAAAAACATATTATCCCAAGAATCTTCAATCTCTGACATTGCAATGTTATTAGCAACACATTGCATTGGAGGCAGATTTCTACGACGCTCATTTGCATACTCATCTTGTGTTTTTTCACAAACATAAATTTCATCAATGAATGATTTTACAGAGATAAATAGTTTTTCAGAAAGTGTAAATGCTTTTTTATCAAAAACAACTAAGTAGATTTCCATTTCATTTTCTATCAGAAAATGACGAATTTCTTGCATAGCTACTTGTAATGCGCTAGATTGCGGATATTGATTATTCCCTGTTGCCAACAATGGAAAAGCAATTGATTTACATGCATATTGTTTAGCTAACGCTAATGCTTTACGATAACAATTTGCTAAAAGATACGCTTCATGATGATGCCCATCAACCCAAACAGGCGCAACTACATGAATAATATATTTTGCATCCAATCCACACCCAGACGTAATACTCGCATTACCACATTCTATATCTCCTATTTTTTCTCTTTCAACAATAAGTTGCGAACCTGCTTTTTTATAAATTCTGCTTTCCGTACCACTACCTATGACTGGTTTTGGATTCGCACTATTTACAATAGCATCTGTTTTCATATGAACAATATCATTACGAACGATTTGAAATGGCATATAAACCTCCATCTATATGAATATAATGATCATACTAAGAATTAAAATCTATGGATTACATTTTCTTGTATCACTTTACTTTCAAAATGTAAAATTGATGTACTATCTCATACATGCATAAAATAGGCATATTTCCAAGGAAATATACAATATTTTACAATAATTTAACAAATCAATTGTATAGTATTTTACAAAGAACACATACTATGTAAACGAAGGATAGGTAATACTATGACAATGATCTATTGTGTAGAAGATGACAAAAGTATAAGAGAAATCGAAATGTACACTTTACAATCCACTGGATTTGAAGCAAAAGGATTTGAAGACGGAAAATCATTTTTCACAGCCTTAAAAGATGAACAACCAGATCTCATCCTACTAGATGTAATGTTACCTGATGAAGATGGTATTTCCATACTCACAAAACTTAAGAATAAACCAGAATATATGCATATTCCCGTAATCATTGCTTCCGCAAAAGGTGAAGAATATGACAAGATCAAAGGATTGGACACTGGTGCAGATGACTATTTAGCTAAACCATTTGGCATGATGGAAATGGTATCTCGTATCAAAGCAGTTTTACGAAGAGTAAATAAAACAACAAATAACACATTATCTTCTAGAAACATTGAAATTGATACAGATTCCCATATTGTCAAAGTCAATGGCGAAGTTGTTGAATTAACACTCAAAGAATACGAATTATTAAAACTATTTCTTTCACACCCAGGTATCGTTTATACACGAGATACTTTATTAAGTGAAATTTGGGAAACAGAATATTATGGAGAAACAAGAACGGTCGATGTTCATATTCGTACACTTCGTGCAAAACTAAAAGAAGAAGGTAGTCACATTCAAACCGTACGTGGTGTTGGTTATCGTTATGAGGCTTGATTTATGAAAAACAAATTATTTAAAAGTATTTTGACATGCATGATTGCCACATTAACAGTATGTATGGCACTAATGATTTTTATCTTAAACAAAAATTTTGTTGGCATAGAAGAAACACAACTTAATAAAGAAGTAAAACTTGCTTCTTATGGTGTTGAAACAGATGGAAAGAAATACCTTTCTTCCTTTGACGATTCTGATTATAGAATCACTTGGTTAGATTCTAATGGCAATGTACTCTACGATACGGCAGTTGATTCTTCTTCAATGGAGAATCATGCAACGCGAGAAGAATTTAAAAAAGCTATGCAAGATGGTGAAGGATCTGCTATTCGTTATAGTTCTACAATGTTTCAACAAAATATTTATTATGCGATGAAACTAAGTGACAACACTGTACTCAGAATAGCTGAAACATACGATACAGTTTGGCTTCTCACATTTCGTTTATTAACACCAATTCTTTGGATCTATGTATTAGCAATCATAATTTCCGCAATCATTTCAAACTATTTGTCAAAAAAGATTGCGGAACCAATCAACACGATTGATTTAGATGATCCTC
The DNA here is from genome assembly GCA_937893225.1 of uncultured Erysipelotrichaceae bacterium. Taxonomy (GTDB): domain Bacteria; phylum Bacillota_I; class Bacilli_A; order Erysipelotrichales; family Erysipelotrichaceae; genus Bulleidia. Next base: position 3,090 of record CALBJM010000377.1, read on the forward strand.
TTTCTAAAGACAATTATGAAGAAATTCAGCCACTTCTTGTACGTGTTGATTCTCAAAATCATCAAATCAAAAAACAGATGGATGATCTTCATCAGAAGAAAAAAGAATTTGCTAGTGTTGCAGATAATATTGTTGAAGGACTCATTCTTTTAAATAAAGATGCAGATGTTCTATCTATCAATTCTGCAGCCTATCAATATTTCCAATGCCAAGATGCAAATCAAATCATTCAAAATCCAGATATTCAACACCTCATTGAAAAAGTTAAAAATGGAAAAGAAGCAGAAACAACGATTCGCAAAGATGATGTCATCATTCGTATCATAGCAAATGCTATATATTCACATTCTATTTTCACAGGTATTTCTATTCTCATCTTTGATGTTACAAGTACATATGAAGCAGAACAACAAAGAAAAGAATTTACCGCAAATGTCTCGCATGAATTAAAAACCCCATTACAATCCATTATGGGAAGTGCAGAATTATTAGAAAATCATCTTGTTAAACAAGAAGATATTGATAGTTTCTATGAAAAAATCCATAAAGAATCTAGTAGAATGCTGACACTCATTGATGACATTATTCGTTTATCACAACTAGATGAATCCACATCAGTCGAAGAATCCACATTGCGTCTCAATGATTCCTGTAATGAAGCAATTACGTCACTTGCAGAATCTGCAAGAAAGAAAAACATCCATATCCAAACAAACTATGAAGACGCCTTTATTAAAGCTAATAGCAGACTCATCTATGAAATCATTTACAATCTCATTGACAATGCTATTCGCTATTCAAATAAAGACTCAGAAATATCTGTTTCTACATACACAAAAGACCATTTAGCATATGTTTCTGTAAAAGACAATGGTATTGGTATTCCTCTAGATGATCAAAATAGAATCTTTGAAAGATTCTTCCGTGTTGATAAATCACATTCCCGTGCAACTGGTGGCACAGGTCTTGGCCTTTCTATCGTTAAACACGCTGTTAAAAAATCACACGGGAATATTCATGTAAAAAGTGAATTAGGAAAAGGCAGTATATTTACAGTTTCTTTTCCAAAAGCCTAGACAATATGTTCTAGGCTTTTTTCTAAAAGAAAAGATGCAACCCTGCATCTTATCCCCATAATCCATTATCTCCATAATAGTCTTGTCTACTTTTAGCGTCTTCATAAGCACGATACAACGCATCAAGGTCTGCCTCTGTTGCCGTAAATGCATTGCCTAACAATTCATAATGCCCATCTTGTATCAAGACACCACCATCTTTTCCAAACGCAAATACAGCTCTGCCCTTTTGTTCAATATTACGAATCAATCTTGCTAAATGTCCTTCATCTTCAATATAGTCTGGCATTAATGCAAAACCTTCTAATAAACCTAAGCCTTCCAACTCTTCCTCTTCCCAAGCATATTGGCTATCAAAGTTTCGCATCAAAAGATTGCTTCCTGCATGATTTGCCATGATGATACCAGTATAGTTTTGTAAAAGATGCTTTAATCCCAGATCTTCAATGCATATCATCATATGTTCTGCATCTTGCCCATAGAGATATATTACATCAACACTTCTCAAATACTTGGCCAAATCTTGTTTTGTATTTTTATATGGATCAAACCAAATAATCTGCTTTTCTTGGATAAGATAATTCTGAAATGGCAGGACTATTTTTTCATAAACTTTTCCACCTTTATGATATTGGTGTTCCCATTCTTCTTCATCTGTGCTCCAACCATCACTTGTTAATAATGGTATAACAAGTACATGCATATTCTTATTTAGTATTGTACTTAAAGATGGATATGCCCAGTGTTCATCAAAATTTGTGTCATTTAATAATACATGAATCATTTTTTTGCCTCTTATATAGTATTATAGCCATTATTTTCGAAAAACGATATAATTACGTCATGAGGTAAACAGAATGAAAAGATATCATGTAATGATTGAAGGAAGAGTACAAGGCGTTGGTTTTCGTTCTTTTTGTATGCTGCAAGCACAACAAAGAGGATTAACTGGTTCTGTTAAAAACTTAGCAAACGGAATGGTAGAAATCTTTGTACAAGGCGAACAAGAACAAATTGATGACTTTTTAAAACGCATCCAAGAAGGCACACAATTTGCAATCGTAGATGACATTTCACTAAAAGAATGCGAAATTCAAGCAAATGAAAAAAGATTCTCTTATGGCTATTAAGAGAATCTTTTATTTTCCACGATATTGATACATCACAATACCACCAGCAACCGCAACATTCAAAGACTCAAAGCCATGCATTTCAATACGTAATCGATGATTTGCTTCATGCTGCAACACTTTTGAAACACCCTGACCTTCATTTCCAAAAATAAATCCCATATGCTCACTCTTTGGAATTTCAGACATTGTTTCAGACTCTTCTAAAGATGTAGCTACGATTGTAAACCCATCCTTTTGTAGTTGTTTAACAACATCTACGAGATTTGCACGAATCACAGGCATATGAAATAAAGCACCTTGTGTAGAACGAATTGCTTTATCATTATACAAATCACACGTATCTTCACTCACATACACAACATCAAAACTAAAAGATACTGCAGTGCGTATCAAAGTACCCAAATTTCCAGGATCTTGCACACCATCCAAAAGTAATGCTCGAGAAACCATATCTGGTTGTTTTTCAAGTTTATGGCATACCGCAATCAAATGAACTGCAGATACATTGTCAGATATCTTGCGCATGATCTGTGGTGATACTTGTACGATATTTTCAAAATCAAAAGGACATTGTTCATCTGTAATAATCGTTTCCACAATATTTTCTTTTAATGCTTCTTGAATGAGGTGTTCCCCTTCAATTAAAAACAAACCAGTATTGTCTCTTTCTTTTTTCTTATGTAGAGCTGTCCATTTTTTTACTTTACTATTTTGCAACGATGTAATACTTTCCATGCATAAATTTTACACCATGAAAAAGGATTCTGCATTAACAGAATCCCTAACACAACTAATCTTTTTTACCATTCTTAACAAAATCAAGTAACGCAGCTGCTGCTTGATCAATACCATGATCACCTTTATTAGGTAAACCAAGACAAGTATATACTTCACCAACTGGAATACCCTGTTCAAATAAAGCATCAAACATCTTATCAATCAATACCTGACACTCTTCTTGTCTTTGCATTGGACCAAATGGATTAGCAAAGAATGTTGTAGACAAACCAGACTCCTGTGTAGTACCTAATGCAAATCTCTTTCCTTCAACAAATACAGGTTCTGCTTCTTCACGACTCTCGAAGAAATGCATACCACGCTTATCTGTATAGTTATTCGCATATAAGAACACATCTACAGGATGTTCTGTTGTTACAACAGAATGAGGTGCTGCAGGAATAACAACACGTGCATTGCTCTTTTCTGGATTAAAGAAAATAGAACGATCCATATCCTTATATGCCGTACCTTTATCCAAATCATCCAAACGAACAAAAGCACCAATTTCTGTACCTTGTCCACGTATCTTTCCATTTGCATCCAAATGCAATGTTCCCATATCATCAAATACCGTTTCTTGATGATCAATCATATCTGAAGCTAATGAAGATAAAGCTTCCAATGTTTCAGACTTACCTGCACCAGAATCCCCCATAAACATGAGACCTTTCTTTGTGCCGTCCTTAAGGTAAATATTAACCATGGCACCATGAATTGGCAACCATCCCTTCTTCATCATCGCAAGGTTATGCAATGTTAATACAGATTTCTTTGTATATCCAAAATAATCAATTTCTGGAGCAGCTGAATTCTTTCCAATCCAAATATCATTGACTTCGTCATGCCAAAAAGTCGTATCTTTCTTACCATCTGGATTACCAAATAACATAATTGCATCTGGTTTTCTAGACATTGTTTGTTCTTTACTAGCTAATTCAAACAAATTGGCCATAGATACTGCAGAAGAAACATAGTTTCTATGAAAATAACAATAAATCAACATTGTGCCAACCATAGCTGGATAACAAATCCATTCTTCATCCCCTGGAATAAAATCCTCCATTGGATTATATGGTGCATCAGAAAATTTATTCGTCCTCT
>CALBJM010000378.1 GCA_937893225.1 uncultured Erysipelotrichaceae bacterium
AACAATGGTATCGTTGTGAAGGGCGGAAAATATATGGAAGCCATAAGTCGAGCAGATACTGTCGTATTTGATAAGACAGGTACATTGACTGTTTCTTCACCTAAAGTGAAAGATGTTGTTGCTTTTGGTAATCATGATCCTAAAGAAATGTTGCGATTAGCAGCGTGTCTAGAAGAGCATTATCCACATTCCATTGCTAGTGCAGTAGTACAGTGTGCAAAGGAAAATGGTCTTGAACATGAAGAAAGACATTCTAAAGTAGAATATGTCGTTGCTCATGGGATTGTTTCTTCTGTGGATGGAAAGAGAGTTTTGATTGGATCTCATCATTTCCTATTTGACGATGAAAAGTGCGTTATTCCAAATGGTGAAGAAGATAGATTCAATGCTTTGCCAGATGAATATTCGCATTTATATATGGCTATTGAGAAAACATTGGTAGCGGTTATTTTGATTGAAGATCCGATTCGTAAAGAAAGCAAGAAACTTGTTCATACATTGCACAAGTATGGTTTAGCACATCTTGTTATGATGACTGGTGATTCAGAAAGAACCGCAAAAGCAGTTGCTTCTAAAGTTGGTGTAGATACATATTATTCTGAAGTATTGCCTGAAGACAAAGCAAAATTTGTTGTGAAAGAAAAAGAAGATGGACATACTGTTATCATGGTTGGGGATGGTATTAATGATGCGTTGGCTTTGAGTGAAGCTGATGCAGCAATCGCAATTTCAAATGGTGCTGAAATAACTAGAGAAATTGCAGATATTACAATTCCAGCAGACGATATTACAAAGATTGCAACATTGCGTCAATTGAGTACTGGACTAGAAAATCGTATTCAAAGTAATTATCGAAAAATCATGACGATCAATTCTGCTTTAATTGCTTTAGGTGTTCTTGGTGTTTTGCCGCCATCTTCTACAGCATATCTGCATAATTTTTCAACGTTAGCTTTGAGTATTTATTCTATGAGTGATATTCAAAATATCCATTAAAACTAGGAAGTATAGTCGTTTGTTACAAACGATCGTACTTCTTTTTCTTTTCTGTTAGTTTTAACTAACAGTGAGAATTCACAAAAAAGAAAATGGGCGTATAATGGTACACAAGAGGTAATAAAATGAAAGTTCAAGAAAGAATAGAAGAATTGAGAAAATTAATGGCAGATAGAGGCATTGATGTTTACTATATGCCAAATGCGGATGATCATCTTTCTGATGAATATACTGCAGATTATTTTAAGTGTAAGAGTTATATGAGTGGATTCTCTGGTGATTCTGGTTGTACAATCATCACAAAGGATTTTGCTGGTTTATGGACAGATGGGCGTTACTTCACGCAAGCGGAAGATGAATTAGAGGGTACTGGTGTTGAATTAATGCGCTTAAGACAAGAAGGGGTACCTGATCCTATTCCATTTATTATAGAACATACACCTGAAAATGGTTTGCTTGGTTTTGATGGATCAGTTGTTTCTTCTGAAACAGCTTTGGCGATTTCTCGTGCGTTGAAGCAAAAACATGCTAAGATGCATGTGAATGAAGATCTTGTTGATTTGGTTTGGAAAGATAGACCAAATATGCCAAAAGAAAAATTGTATGTCTTAGATCAAAAGTATACGGGTACTTCTGCAAAAGAGCGTATTGCTATGGTACGTGA
>CALBJM010000379.1 GCA_937893225.1 uncultured Erysipelotrichaceae bacterium
ATTTCTTTCATTTATCACTTGAATTTCTTATAGTTAAATTCTCCACTGTTTATTATTATTGTAAAGTAAATTTTTAAGAATCGTATATAATTATTTCCTGGAATGGAGTAAAAAATATGATTCTTTCTTTAGAAGATGTCAGTTATACATATGCAGTGACACCGATATTATCTCATGTGAATTTTGTAGTCAATGAATCTGATAAATGGGGCATCGTTGGTTTGAATGGGGCTGGAAAATCTACATTATTGAAATTGATGGCTGGAGTGGAGCATGCAGATAGTGGAAATGTTACTGTTTTAAAAAAATATAAGATTTCTTATTGTCCACAATCTATGGAGTTTGAAAATGGAAAAACGATCTATGAAACGGTAGTCTCTGCAGTTGGGGAAAAAGTAGAAGACTATGAGGTGAAATCTATATTGAATAAATTAGGTTTTATTGATTATAGTTTGCAGATGGATCATCTTTCCGGTGGTCAAAAAAAGCGTGTTGCTTTAGCGATAGCATTGATACGAAAAGCAGATCTATATTTATTAGATGAGCCTACAAATCATCTTGATCAGAATATGATCGTATGGTTAGAAAAATATTTACAAAGAGTTTCCAAAGCTGTTGTTTTAGTTACCCATGATCGTTATTTTTTAACACGCATTACGAATCATATTGTTGAAGTGGATAAAGGCCATCTATATACATATGAAGGAAATTATGCAGACTACCTTGAACAAAGAGAAATACGTTATCAACAAGCATTGACACAAGAACATAAGCGTCAAAGATTTTTAAAAACAGAAATTGAATGGATTCGTGCAGGTGCACAAGCAAGAAGTACAAAGCAAAAAAGTCGTATTGAAAGATTTAACAAAATCGCACAACAAGAAACGATGCGTGAAAGAGATACGTTGGAATTGAAATCTGCATCAACAAGGCTAGGTAATAAGACAATTGTGCTTGATCATATATCAAAATCGTATGATGGTAAAACATTATTTAAAGATTTTTCTTACACACTTATGCGTATGGATCGTGTTGGAATCATTGGGCAAAATGGATGTGGAAAAAGTACATTGTTGAAGACGATCATTCAACAAATTCAACCAGATAGTGGAACAGTAACAATAGGGGAAACTGTGAAAATTGGATATTTTGCACAAATGAATGATATCTTTCAAGATGATCAGCGTGTCATTGATTATTTAAAAGAGTTTGGCGAAATCGTCTATACAGCAGATCATGAAGCCATTAGTGCTTCACAAATGCTAGAGAGATTTTTGTTCTATAAAGACGATCAATATAAGTTGATTTCAAAATGTTCAGGTGGAGAAAAGAGAAGATTGTATTTGTGCTCTATTTTGATGCAAGCACCAAATGTCTTGGTATTGGACGAGCCTACAAACGATCTTGATACAGAAACATTAACGATTTTAGAAGATTACTTGGATAATTTTGAAGGTGCAGTGCTGACTGTTTCACATGATCGTTATTTTTTGGATAAAATAGCTGATCGATTGTTCGTGTTTGAAAATGGTAAAATAACCGTTCAACAAATCTCGTATTCTGATTATTTAGAAGCAAAAGAAAAGAAACAAAAAGAGAAAACAGTACAAAAACCACAAAAAAAAGAATCTCAAGTTGTAAAACGATTGACGTATATGGAAAAGAAAGAGCTTGCACAATTGGATGAGCAAATGCCAATTCTTGAAAATGAAGTGCATGTACTGGAAACACAACTTAATGATGTGACGGATTATGCAGAAATCCAAAGAATATCTGCACAATTAGATGAAAAAAGAGATGCTTTAGAAGCGTGTGAAATGCGTTGGTTGGAATTATCTGAAAAGGCAGAATAAAAAAAGATAATTTATTGTGCACGAATGGCTTATTTTTTGGTATATTAGTTTGCGTTCAGTTTTTAGGGACAAGGGGAAGTATGAATCAAGAAATAGAAACTAAAGAAGATTTAATGAATCAATATTCTGCTGTTATGGCAGATCTTGTTGGCGTTTTGGTAAATGGTGCAGATGGGAAGGATACATATCTTTCTAATGTAGAATTTCACTTTGATGGCTTCAGTCACAGAGTTTTTGCGAGTTATGTGAATGGACAGTTTACATATATTGATGGTAAACCTGGTATCTATTTGCGTAATGATATTAAAATCAATGCATTAGATGATGATACGATCATGGTTGATCCAAACGATACAAATGTGGTCATTATTCCTTGTGCAAGTGGTTTGTATTATGCATATCAATATCCTTTACATATGGATGAAGTTGTAAATGAAGGAAATCGGGGATGGAATCCAGGATACTTTGTTTTGTCTTGGAAAAATAAAGCACTTGATAAGCAGTTGGATACATTGGCAATAAAAATGAATTCGGCTTTGAAAAAGTATCATGCGTGTATAGATTTTGAAGGAAAGTCTGTAATGTGTTTGATGGCTCCAGAGTTTGATTTTTATTCTGCTAAGCCTTTTGAAAAAGAAAGAAGTGCTAACGATATTCCAACATTTAAGAAAATCTATGATACATGGAAAGTTTTGACTTTTAATAATAATGCAAGCGCATGGTGTTATATGGCATATCAGTTTACATATCTAGGAAGTCCATATAAGTTGACATGTGGAAATCTAGTGGAATACGATATTTATTATCGTGATGCCAATGAAAAAGTAAAAAAGATGTTAGAAGATCTTGGATGTAAAAACATTCATTTACAGTCACAAAAAGTGATGTGAAACAAAAGGTCTGTAACAGTTAAAACAGTTTCTAAAAAGGAGGAAATTCATGGATAAAGTGAGTTTTCTCCTTTTTTCAAGCTCTCCAAGAATAATTTTAGCAAATATATTTTGGAATAAATAGACTATAAATTTTGTGATTAAGATATATTATTTTCTAAAGAAAGTTGGTATTGATTATGATTGCTTATAATCCTTCGAGGTATAAAAACGGAATTTGTATTCTTCTTTAAAAAATTT
>CALBJM010000380.1 GCA_937893225.1 uncultured Erysipelotrichaceae bacterium
AGATGAATATGGCAGAAAAACAAAAGAAGAAAAAAGATAAAAAGAAGCGTAACAACAATTCGATATTCAAAAAGGTCATGACCGTTGTTTTATTGCCTGTATCTGCCTACTTGATTTTTACAGTTGTACAAGAATGTATGACAACTGTGAAATTACATCAACAACTTGCTGAGGTACAAGCAAAGTTACAAGAAGTAAAAGATGAGAATACGTATCTTACACAACAAAAAGAAAAGTTACAAGATCCGGATTATGTAGAATCTTATGCTAGAGGTAACTATCAATTATCCAAAGATGGGGAACAAATCTTCTATCTTCCAGAAAAAACAGATAAGTAGTATGACAATTGAAAATTATAAGAAGACAGTTGCTGAACAAATTACAAAAAATAAAAAGTATGCTGTTGGATTTAAAAATACCCATAACATACTTTCTATTATAGGTATTGTATTAACAATTGCTATTGCAGCTGTGTTAGGTATAGGTGCTTCAACTGGTATCAATCTTGGTATATTGATTGCTTCTGTTTCATGTGCTGGTGCAGCCTGTGCGGTTTTAGTGACGGATCGTATATTTGATTTTGAAGCTAAGGCAATAGCTTGTGAATGTCGTATGAATGCATTAGAAAAAGAATTACATTTATTTGAAATGCATGCCGGTATATATTCTCATTTTGATGAAAAGTGTTTTGTTGAAAGATGCGAAGAAATTATGAAATGATCCATTGTTAGATGCAATTGGATCTTTTTATATAAAAAAGACACCTATCTTAATAAAAGAAGGTGTTTAAAATAAGCAATATTTAACCAAATGTTTTTTTCGTACTTACAGGTAATTTTACAAGATATGTGAAAATCATTGCTAGAATGCATGGTATTAATAATATCTGAAACAATGAAGCATAACCAATATTGTCCAATAATGCGCCTGCACCATTTTGTAGCAAAACAGACATCAGATTTCTTGCGGTTTGAACAAATGCTAGAGCAGTAACCTGGTTTTGTTGATCAACTACAGAAGAAACAGCTTTGACATTGATCATAATAAACAACATACCAGAAGGATGTTTTACAAGTAGTGTAAATAATATTTGTAAAATCATTGGTAGATGAAAACCATATGCAATAAACTGAACGATTATCATTGACCAACATATTAAAATAAGTGTTTTTGTAGAAATTTTATCCATGAATTTATTACTAAAGAAAATGAGTGGCATTTCAAATAACACAGCTATAGATAAAATTGTAGAAGTAGTACCAATATCTAGT
>CALBJM010000381.1 GCA_937893225.1 uncultured Erysipelotrichaceae bacterium
CTTTTGGCATTTTTCATAAACGATCATATTTTTACACATCTCTGCATCTCTAAAATGACAAACTATGTCAAAGAAAGAAAGTTGTGCAGATACGCACACTTCATATGCTTTTTGAAAAACATGATCTTCAATAAAGATATGTATCATATAACACGTATCCTCTCATTTTCATAATTTCGAAATACTATAGCATCCCTTTCATCATGTATACCTTCTTTTGCATAAAACATGTATTGCCTAGAAAATGATAGCCCAATATACATTACAGGATATTCTTCGTGCTTTTGTCGATATTCCTGCGTCGATAAAAATATCAATTGTCCATCATCTTCATCACTATCTCCTCGTACTGTACACTTTGCATATTTTTTCATGCATCGATAAAATGCGCCCCATTCTTCTTTATATTCTGAAACAATATAAAAACTGGATGTTGGAGAAAGTGTGACCCATTGATAATCTGTATAAGAAATTCCTATAGGAATCGCATTTCCCTTATATTGGCTGCGATCAATCGTGTCAGGCATATAAGATATGGTAAATTGTTTTTTGGAACAAGGAAAGAGTTGTTTTGCTTTTTGTATTAATTCTGCATGCGATATAGAAAACATTGTAAATGAAAGTACATGTTCCTTCTTCAATAAACCTTTTGCGTGTTCAGTTGTTATGATTTTTTCATTTGTTTCTAAAAATTGCTGAATTTCTTGAATATTTTCATTTTTTAAACATAAGCGATTTTGGATATTGGAAAAATCTCTATAGGAAATCCCATTCATAGAACCAGCAAATACGATAATATGTATTTTATAAAGTTCTGCATGTTCTAAACAGTCATGAAAGAATGGCATCATTTCCGCATTGCAAGATTGAAATCTAGAAATATCTGTAATGATAAGTACTTTTTCTTGTGTCTTATCTTTTTGTATGAAAGAAAAAACATTTTTTATCCATTCTTGATGCATTGCATCACAATATGTGATCCAATTTGGACATGTTTGATACAATGTTACAACATCCATATGCAGATCATCTATGACAAATAATGGATATTTTTGGTGGATGATACAGTCCACCAGATTCAAAAAACACAATTCTCTTTCTTGTATATCTCGCCCTAGAAACATCGTATTACTTTTTTCAAATATGCTAAAAGCATATTGTTGGCGATGATAATAGTCATCTACTACCGCAAAATCCGTGATATCTTTTGGATGCGTGGATAAAGGTGGAAGCCATAGTGGCTGCATCTTAGGATACTTACATTTTTGAAAAGCTTGTATCAAGATCTGTTGTTGGGTTGGCAATATTTGATCATGTATATTTTGTATACTTCCATCACTTTCAATAAGGACGATTTGATTGATGAGTTTCCGATATTTCGCTCCTGCATACGCACTTTTACCTCTTTTCAAACCATTCCTTGATAACAAGTAAAAATCCCCTGCATCTTGTAATGTATTCTTACATTTTCTATGTAACACTTCTTGTAAATCTGATGCTTCCGCAACACGCAATGCAATTTTAAAACCACAATTTGCCCAAATCTCTTCACTAATGATACCTGTAGGACGTTGTGTACATAAAACAAGATGAATACCCAAACTTCTTCCAATTCTCGAAATAGAAATCAGATCATCCAGAAAATCTGGTCTTTGTTTTTTCAGTTCAGCAAATTCGTCAACAACGATAATCAACTCAGCAATTTTAGAAAATTGCGGAAATTGTTTTAAGTGATTTCTATAGGTTTGTATATCATCAATAACATCTTCGCTTAATTCACTCATTTCTGCTAATAAGCGTTGCCTCCGCAAACATTCATTTTGAAAAGAAACTAAAGCTCTTGATAAATGCATAGTATCTAAGTTAGATAGTGCAGCAACCATGTGAGGAAGTTGTTGCAAAGATGCTGCTGCGCCTCCGCCTTTAAAATCAATCATCGCAAATTGAACATCTTCATAAGAATAATGCACTGCTAAGGACAATAACATTGTAATCAACAAAGCACTTTTGCCAGACCCTGTCATACCTGCTATCAAACCATGTGGACCATCTTTTGATTCATGCAGATCTAAAACGATTTGTTTTCCATTTTCATCAATGCCTAAAATAGCACGCAATGATGTATTGATATCATTTTGTTTCCATTTTTCTTCAAAGTGAAAATTTGTCATTTGTTGTATGGAAAAAAAATCCGTTTTCTTGGCGTGAAGACTTATATCTTTTATACACAATAAAGCATAATACATATCATATGGATCTGCATGAGGAAGACAGAATGATGTTTCTTGAAACGTGTGATGGTCATACATTGTTTGCTTCTCTATGTCGATCGTTATATCACACTTTTTTGAAAATGGGTGTAAAGCTATATGATATGCATTCTCTTGTACATTTTTATACCCTATTTGGTCCAAAAAGAAAAATGGGGATCCTGCAATGGAATGCATCCATTCTTCTACTTTATCCTTGTCACTTGTTAAAAAACGATGTTGGTCTTGAAATGTATTTTGTATTAAGCGCAGCCATGGCCTGTCTTGTATCCATGTACTTTGTGCATAAATGACCATAGGTATATCAAAAAATGCAACGATTTGTAAAATGAGATAGTGTAAAAGGCATTCATTTCTTTCACTATGTAAAATAGATATGCATGGATAGTTTTCAAAATCGATAAAAATTGGTTGATGTTGTAAAGTGCAAGCATCGATATCTTGTTGATATGCTTCTAAAATATCATGCAAGAGCGCTCCATCACGATATCCACATACTAGTCTAGGTACAGTTTGTTGATACAGACATTCACCATGTGTGATACGAAATAGGAGTGCAGTCATATCTGGGTAATATGCATCAATATATGCACCAACCATCTTTTGATATTTTACATATGCGTGTCGACATGCATCGTGTTTCTTATGACATTGTTCTTCTATTTGTTTTTTTCTTTTCTTTTTTTGTTGGTTTTCATATATACGTGTGAGTGGTTGAAAAACAACAACAGATAGGAGCATAACACATGGTAATACAAGCATTGGAATCAATGTAATCATTTCCTTACCATTGCTATAAGCTAGATAAGAGGAAATCACGCCAACACAAAGTGAAGCAAGTGCCATAAGAAGTGTTGGACATGATTCTAGAAAAAAAGGTTTTCTGCTTGTTTCTAGAAACGTATTTTGTGGAAGTGGTTCATGAAAAATAAATGGTTTTGGAAATGGTGGCGTCTTATTATAGATGCGTTTGCATTTTGGTATTGTTTTAAGTTTTTGGAATGCTTGGTGAAAGGAATATTCCTGCAGGTGTATATGTGCATCTGCAGGAATATTCATTGTGATCCCATCTTCCATCATGATCATACGAATATGAGCTATTGCGATAACATCAAGAAATGTATATGTACAATTATCTGGGAATTCTTTGCCATTGAATGAGGCATATGGACAATATTGTTTCGTTTTGATCGTACTTTCTTTTGGATCTATCGTGATCCAAACAGAAGGGATATACGCTAAGGGAATCTGAATCGTATTGTGTGGATCAGAACCAATTGAAAATGGTTGCGATATTGCATATTTTCGATAGTTTTCTTGCCATTCTTTATTCAACAATAAGATTTTACAGACTTCTTTTTTTTCTTGATAGATCGTCGATTCTTGACCATCACACAATATTTGTTGCGTGATTTTCATGTCTCGCGGTACACGAATAAATACTTCATTTTTATTTTGTAAAAATGTCACAGCATGATTTTGTACGGTAATTTTCAAATATTGTGAAAATACATATGTCTTACTTTCTGTTTTTTCTTTTACCCAAACGATCATTCTTTCACCTCTGGTACGACAACATTACATTTGATGTAATGTTTCCCATCTAATGTTGTAACAGTGATGACTGCACTACCACTCTTGTGCGCACTGACAATACCATTTTCTAATACTGTAGCTACGTCTGGATCGCTTGTTGTAAAAACAAGATCTTCTTGCGTATACCCTTCTGGCAAGCCAGTAATCGTGATTTGTTTGTCTTTGTTTTGTCGAACGATCATTGAATACTCTTTTAAGCATATTTTTTTCGTCACTTTTAATGTGTCAATGGTTACCTTCTTTTCTCTTTCTTCTCGTAGGCGGTCTTCGTATTCTTCTCTTTCTAAGATG
>CALBJM010000382.1 GCA_937893225.1 uncultured Erysipelotrichaceae bacterium
TATTAGAAGATATCTTCATGCCTGTTTCATTGATCAATGAAACACGTCGACAAGCAATGGAACTTTTAAACCAAGCTAGAATTCCTAACCGCACCAATACAGGAAAACAACCATATACATGTCATTTACATCAAACATCATCCAATCTAGCCCACATCATTATTGAAAGTGATTGTGTAGATGCAAGTAATGATATCCAAGTATATGATTCTACAAATTGTTTACCTGTGGTCAATGAGAATAATATAGTTTCGCAGAACATTGATGCGTCTATTCTTTCTAGTGTGTGTGATTTGAATAATACGATACATGATTGTATTGCAGGTATGACGATGAATATTGCCAACTCTTATGCACTTGCATATGTGTTAAGCAAAGGCGTAGATGGTGTGATATTTTCTAGTGAAATGGACAATACGCAAATTCAAATAACTTTAAAAGCATTTGAAAAACGGTATGGATTTATGCCAAAGACGTATCGTTTAGTGTATGGTAGACGTGTTGCCATGTATATCAAAGATAGCTTCACAAAGGATAAAACACTACAAGAAATCACCGATCTAAATGAGAATCATTATCCAATTCAGTATAGTAATGGCGTTACAGAAATATTAGAACCATCATATTATGCCGCACAAAATCCATATTGTTATGGTTCGTATCTGATCATACGTAAAGAAGCTGAAAAACAAGCTATAGAGGAGAGTTATGAAGAAATTTCTAGAAGAATTTAAAGAATTTGCTTTAAAAGGAAATGTCATGGATATGGCTGTTGGTGTCATAATTGGTGCTGCCTTTCAGTCCATTGTCAATTCATTGGTAAATGACATTATTTCTCCATTGTTGGGTACCGTTGCTGGGATGAATTTTGACAGTCTTTCCATCAATATCAATGGCGCTACACTTGGGTATGGAAAATTTATTACTGCTGTAATCAACTTTATCATCATGGCATTTGTATTGTTTATGATCGTTAAAACACTCAATCGTATCAATACGATGTTTCATAAGGAAGAAGAAACAAAAGCAGTTGAACCTGTTAAAAAGAGTGACGAACTGATTGCTTTAGAAAAAATCGTAGCATTATTAGAAGAAAAGAAATGATCATATCACAGAGGAAGTCCAACTAACGGATGACCTCTGCTTTTTTTGAAAGAAAAGTGCTTTTCTTTCATTATTGTCTGATTGCATAGTTTGCAAAGTTGATATCCGTGCATACATAGTTATGCAAGATGCGGAAATTGGTTTATTTTATGCGCTTTTTTTGTTATAATTTAGCGTGGATTTTAAAGGAGTTATTCATGTTTTTAAAACGAATTGAAATGCAAGGATTTAAAAGCTTTGCGGATAAGACAATCATCTCATTTGATAATCCAATAACAGGTGTAGTAGGCCCAAATGGTTGTGGGAAATCGAACATCACAGATGCTGTGCGTTGGGTACTTGGAGAACAAAGTGCCAAGAGCATGCGTGGTGAGAAAATGAACGATGTGATATTTGCAGGTAGTGCAGATCGCAGAAAACTCAACATGGCAGAAGTTACACTTGTGTTCGATAATACAAATCACGTCTTACATTCTGAATCAGATGAAATCGAAGTCACACGTCGTTTATTTCGCGATTCAGGGGACGCTGAATATTTGATTGATCATAAAAATGTACGTCTGAAAGATGTCGTAGACCTTTTCTTGGATACAGGACTTGGACGAGATTCTCTATCGATTATTTCACAGGGTACCGTTGTTTCTTTTGCAGATGCAAAACCAATCGAAAGAAGAGGCATTTTTGAAGAAGCTGCTGGTGTAGCAAAATACAAAAAGAGAAAATTAGAAAGCTTATCAAAATTAGAAAGAACGAAAGAAAATCTAGAACGTTCTACAGATATTTTAAATGAATTGGAGAAACAAGTATCTCCATTAAAGCGTCAAGCACGTAAGGCAGAACAATATCGTGAAAAGAAAGCACGTTTGCAAGAAATCGAAATCACAGTACTTGTCAATGATATAGATGAAGCAAACAAAGAAATTGCTTCACTTGACAAAACACTTTTTGACGTTGAAACAAAAGCAACGATGTATTCTACAGATATTCAGATTTCAGAAACAAAATTGCAAGAAGCACGAAAGCAAATATCTGTTTTAGATAGAGAAATACAATCATTACAAGATGCATTGATGCAAAATATGAATGATGTATCTGCATTGGAATCTAGAAAAACAGAGCTTGAAGAAAAACGTAAATACATCGTAGAGACTGGAAACAATGAACAAAAGGCTGCTGAGATGAAACAATTAGTAGAAACAGCGCGTTTAGAGTTTGCAGATAGAAAAAAAAGATTGGATGATCTGAATGCTGAAATTCGATTGTATTCTGAGAAATTGAATCAAGCAGCTAATGCAATCGTAGAAAAATCTTCTGTGCTTGATCAAGCTAAAAATCGTTTACGTACATTAGAAAATCGTAAAAATGTATTAGATTCTTTAATGCGTAATCCTTTTAATAACCAACAAGGTATCAAGTCAGTCATGGATCATGCTAATGCATTACATGGTATATTAGGTGTCATTGGACAAGTCTTACATGTAAAAAGTGGATATGAAGAAGCCATTTCTACTTCTCTTGGCGGGGCAATGAATAACATTGTTACAAGTGATGAACAAGCTGCACGTGATGCTATTCGCTTCTTAACAAGGAATATGAGCGGACGTGCTACGTTCTTACCTTTAAATGTATGTAAACCTCGCTATATTCGCAGGGAAGATGAAATTATTTGTGAAAATACTAAAGGTTATTTGGGACTTGCATCTACATTTGTAGAAAATGATGCTAAGTTTGATCCAATTGTTTTAAATTTACTAAACAATGTATTGATCGTAGATTCACTAGAATGTGGCAACCAATTATCTGCTTTGACAAATCGCCAATATAAAATCGTAACACTCGATGGAGATGTGATTCATCGAGGTGGTTCTATGACGGGTGGTAAGAGCAAACATAATGCAAATATCGTCACAATGAAAAAAGAAGCTGAAGATATTGCGAAACGTTTAGATGCTGAAAATGCAAGAGTACAGCTTGCACAAAAAGAATATGATTCTGCAAATGCACAAAGAGAAAATGCCGCAAGAAATCTACAAGAAAAACGATATGCTGCTGCAGCATTAGAACCTGTTGTTGATGCAAAACAAGCAAAGTTTGAAAAGCTGCAAAATGAATTATCTCTTTTACAACCTGGTGAAAGTGAAGAAGTAAATACACAAGCACATGCTGATGATTTGGTCGTTCGTTTGAATGAAGCATATTCTAAGCGTGATACTATTACTAGTGATATTAAATCGAAACGCAATGCGCGCATCAGCTTGAATAGCGATATGGAAAGAAAAGAAGCACAGCTTTTGCAAATGCGTAAAGAATTAAAGTCTGCTGAAACAACGATCAGTGATATCAAAATTGAAAAAGGTAGACAAGAAAGTAAGTTAGAAACACACATGCAGCGCTTAGCTTCTGAGTATCAAATGACGTATGAATTTGCTTGTACAAAGGTAAGTGAAGATGTCGTAGAAAATGCAAAAGAAGAGGTTGCTAGATTGCGTAGTGAAATCGATCATCTTGGCAATATCAATATGAATGCACCAGAAGAATATTCTGAAATCAATGAGCGTTACGAAACGTTGAAAAAGAATATTGATGAATTGACAACGAGCAGAGACAAGATATTAAATGCAATCGATGAAATGGATGGCATAATGAAGAAACAATTCAAGGAAATGTTTGATGCAATCAATGTTGCTTTTGATGATATCTTTAGAAGCTTATATGGTGGAGGAAAAGCAAAACTTATACTTCAAGATCCTACAGACCTTTTGAATACAGGAATTGATATTGATGCACAACCTCCAGGAAAAGCAGTACAAAACAATATGCTTTTTTCAGGTGGTGAAAAGAGTTTGATAGCATTGTGCGTGTTATTTGCAATATTGAAAGTAAAACCTGTACCACTTGTTATCCTCGATGAGGTTGAGGCAGCTTTAGATCCAGGCAATGTAGAAAGATTTGCTTCTTTCTTGCATAACTATACAAACCAAACACAGTTTATCGTTGTAACACATAGAGTTGGAACAATGGAAAAAGCAGATGTTCTATATGGAGTTACGATGCAGAAACAAGGTGTTTCACAAATGTTAAAAGTAGAATTGAAAGATGCTATTCGTATGGCAGATACAGGAGAAAGTGCATGAGTTTTCTAAGTAAATTAAAAGAAGCATTTTCCAAAAAAGAAGATAAGGCACAATATCTATCTGGTTTCCAAAAAACAAATGCAACGTTTGGAGATCAGCTTAGTAAGATGGAATATGAATTCCATGGATGTGATGATGATTTTTTGGAACAATTAACAATCATTTTGCTAGAGAGTGATGTAGGCATTGAAACTGCAGATTTGATTTGTGACAAATTAAAAGCAAAGTGTGCAGATTTTCCATCCTTAACATTCCATTGGACAATGAATTTTCTAATGGAAATCATGAAAGAAATCTATGAAGAAACACCAGATGTACCAATTACATGGAATGAAAATGGTACAACAGTATTCTTTTTAGAAGGCGTGAATGGATCAGGAAAAACGACGACTGCCGCAAAGCTAGCAAATATGTGGGTGCAGCAAGGCAAAAAAGTTGCCTTTGTTGCAGCAGATACGTTCCGTGCGGGTGCTATCGATCAACTTGCTGAATGGGGAGAAAGATTACATTGTCCAGTTATTAAGGGACGTGAAAATGGTGATCCTTCTGCAGCAATCGTTGATGGGTGTCGTTTTAGTGTTGAAAAAGGTGCTGATATTTTGATTTGTGATACGGCAGGTAGATTACAAAATAAAATCAACTTGATGAAAGAGCTTGAAAAGATGAATCGTGTTGCCTCTAGAGAAATTGAAGGCGCACCACATAATACATGGCTTGTTTTAGATGCTACGACTGGGCAAAATGGTCTTGCACAAGCAGAAATATTTGCACAAAGTACAAAATTAACAGGCATTATTTTAACAAAAATGGATGGTACTGCTAAAGGGGGTATCATTCTAGCAATTAAGCATAAGTTGCATGTCCCTGTGTTGTATTTGGGATTGGGCGAGCATCCGGATGATTTGCGTCCATTTGATTTGGATTCTTATTTATATAGTATTTCTGAAGGTCTAAATCATAATGGATAAATTTGAAATCAACGAACTATTGGATTTTTATGGTGGTCTTTTGACAGAAAAACAGAGAGAAATTTGTGAAGATTATTTTTCTTTAGATTATTCGTATCAAGAGATAGCGGAAAATCGAAATATTTCCAGAACTGCAGTATATGATACGATCAAACGTGTAAAAACTGAATTGAGCCAATATGAAAAATTATTGGGATGTCATGCTGCATATAAAAAGCGTATGGAAATCTATGAAAAAATCAAAGAAAGCACGGATAACGCAACTGTGCTTTCTTATGTAGAAATATTAGAAAATAGTGAAAATGGAGGAAATGAAATGCTAAAAGAATTTTCTTGGTT
>CALBJM010000383.1 GCA_937893225.1 uncultured Erysipelotrichaceae bacterium
GTGCAACCGTGGCAGATGTACCAGCTTCATGTGTCAAAAGCACGTCAAAATGGCCATCTTCTGTTAACAACGCAGACAATTTTTCCACAACAGCTTCTGTAAAGTCAGCTTCGTTTATAATGCCTTCATAGCCATTATTATCGCCACCAAAAGCTGCATCAATTTCAATCACTCTCTTTTTATCCGCACACCCGGCTATAGCAGTGCCACAAGTTAAAAAGACTAGCAACATCACCAAAATCATGACCATTGGATCTTTCAATTGTTCAAATAATTTTTTTGTATTCATTTATCTACCCTCTATATCTTTCAAAGCTTCATCTGCTTTCATATGATCCAAAATTTTCTTTACGAGTTGATCCATTTCTGAATGTTCCGTATAATCTGCCTTAGCAATAAAGTTTACTCTACCTTCTCGTTTTAATTGTTTTGCAACACTATCACTCTTTGAATATACCGCAATAGATTTTCCACCATATTCTTTCACAAGTCTCATACAAGGTACATCCGTTAATCCATCTGCAACATAAATCATTCTTTCAAATGGAATTGGTCTTTCCGCATGTGGAACAAATTTATTTAGATCTGCATCATCAGTAATATCTAAGACTTGCTTATTAATTCTAAAAATATATTGTGTCTTCGCAGTGTAATTAACAATTTGTGCAGGCCAAGTAGCAGTATGCGTTTCATCATAATAATATCTACATGCAAAAATTCTTTTAAATTCATCTGCTATAGATGTAGATTTTATAATTTCACGCATTCCAGAAGAAATGATATAGTGTTCTACCAAGAACCCTGCTTTTCTTCCATATTCATTGATTCTTTGGAACCATGTTTCCACACCATCAAATAATACGATATCTTTTCCTTTATCATAAAAATATGATTTTTTTAATGGCTGACCAGCTTCTTGAAACTTCCTAGCAAGCAAATACAAATACGCAGATATAGAATCCATTTCATTCCGCACTGCAACTTCCGTCACTTCGTTCCAAAAATCCACAGTATTTTCATACCCCAATGAAGGAATCAATGAATATTCCTGCATGTCTTTTGTACAAAGTGTTTTATCAAAATCATACACTATCGCAACTTTTTTCATATGCACAATTATAGCACAGAAAAAGCACTCACCCAGAGTGCTTTCATTTACTGCTTAAG
>CALBJM010000384.1 GCA_937893225.1 uncultured Erysipelotrichaceae bacterium
ATTGTTGTTTAAAGTCGATTTCGGAAGTATTTAGATAATTCAATAATTCTAAATAATCGATCATTGTAACTTGATTATGTTCTCCATTCACAAAATCTCGCACATAAATATATTGTGCAAGAATCGCAGAGCATTTTTTAAAATCCGTAGCAAATCCCAAAGAATCCTTCATTTTTCGATTCACTAATTCATTGATGCTTCTTGCAACAAACGTTTTGAATCCCTTCTCATCCATACCAATTTGTGCTTGTCTAGATTGATTAGAAATCTCATTGTACATGATTTCTAGCTGTCGATCGACAACATCTAAATTGTCACGGATAGCACCTAACATTTCTTTGTTAAATTGATCATACATAACAAAGTCTGGATTTTTATAGACGACTTCGTGTTCAATATTGCTCCAGAAATGATGCACAAGGGATTTGATTTGGAGTTCATAATTGATTCGTTGTCCATTAAAGATGTAATACCCATCCATACGGTAGATTGTAAATCCATTTCTTTGGAGTTGCGGCTGTGGCATTTTCAGATCTAGATACAAGTCTGGGTTATTTTTACATACATATCCGTTATCACTTTTTACAAAGTTATCAAATAGAGATTGATAGAGTTGGTGTTCATTACGAATAAAGCGACATTCTACTGTTATGCCAATCAAGTCGTGAAGATTGTCGATGGCTTCTTCGGGTGTCTTATAGTCTAAATAGAAGTGATTGCGAATCATTTTTTCTTTTAGACTGTCTTTTGTCTTGATTCTTGTGTGTAAATGGATTACCGCTGAATTGTCAGAAGGATAGAGTTGTTGAAATGTATTGAGAATGATTCCTTGTGCATAGACATAGGAAGGATTCTTTCTTTCAAAATATGAAAGTGTTTCTTCTATAAAATTGAATAATTCTAATTCCATATATTTCCTTATCTTGTGCGGAATGCTTTAGGATATTTATTTTTTAATGCTTTTCCATCACATTTTGCACCGCCAATTACAAATCCATGATAGCACATCCCATACCACCCTTTTTGAAGATTGGCTGCAATTTGTTCTCCATGCATATAGCGGCGAACTTCTTCGTCATTCATTTCATATGTATGCTTGCATTTTGTATATGCAGACATGAAAAAATGATGTGAAAACTCAAATCTTCCTTTTAACATTTCTCCAATATAGACTTGATTTCGTAATACATTGCATTTTCCTGTATCGATAAAAGGATATGTTCCTCCATATACCTTATTGTTTTTGTAGTAGAGATATGGATATAGAGGATTTATATTATCCGCAAGTTGCTTTTTGATTTCTTCAGGAATTTTATCTGATTTGCATTCTTTGATCTTATTTGGCGTAGTAGAAGATGTTTTCTTTAATTTTGCGATGAAATGACCTTCTCCTTTGTCCATCGGATAAATACGTCTTGCATACGTTATATTTTTTTCTTCTAATAACGCATTTCTTCCAAACGGAACGTCTGCTTTCACCATTTCCATATCTGGATGGCGTATAAGAAAATCTCGTATTTGATATTCATTTTCTTGCATATTGAGCGTACATGTAGAATAGACTAGAATACCATCTTCCTTCAAGCAAGCATATGCATTGTCCAAAATCTCTTTTTGTAAAGAAGCACATTGTTCCACGAGTTGTGGTGTCCATTGTTCAATAGCTGTGGAATTTTTACGCATCATGCCTTCTCCAGAACAAGGCGCATCACATAGAACCATATCAAACCACCCAGCAAAGTGTTGTGCTAAGTATTTTGTGTCATTGTTCATAACGATGCAATTTGCTGCACCATTTCTTTCAACATTTTCTAGTAAGATACGGCTTCTTTTTTTATCAAATTCATTGCTGACCAACAAGCCATCTTGCTGCATGAGTTCTAATATTTGCGTTGTTTTAGAGCCAGGTGCAGCGCACATATCTAATATGCGCATTCCTTTTTTTGGCTGCATGATCGTTACAGCAGCAGATGCGCTTGCTTCTTGCATATAAAATGCACCAGACATATAT
>CALBJM010000385.1 GCA_937893225.1 uncultured Erysipelotrichaceae bacterium
ATTACATTTCGTAGTTGTTCTAAAATGAATGGCATGTCAAATAATACAGTTGATCGTCCATATCTATATAGATTGTTTGCCCATTTGCATACAATCAATACGCATCGTTTAGAGGTCATGAAAAATTGTTTTGCTTGTGGTTTGTATAGGCAAGGATTACTACATGATTTGTCTAAGTATTCTCCGAGTGAGTTTCATGAATCTGTAAAGTATTTTCAAGGGAATCGGTCTCCATATATGTATGAAAAAGAACAGTTTGGCTTTGCAAATGGATGGATGCATCATAAAGGTAGAAATAAACATCACTGGGAATATTGGTATGACATGAAAGATGGGGTTTGGCAGCCATTAGAAATGCCATTTAACTATTTTGTTGAAATGGTTTGTGATCGTGTAGCTGCTTGTAAGATCTATCAAAAAGAAAAATATACAAAAGAGAGTGCTCTGCAATATTTTTTAACAAGAAATGATAAAAAATATATGCATCCAAAAACTAGTCAAAAATTAGAAGAAGTATTGCGTTCAATTAGTATATATGGCGAAAATAAAGTGTATCATGATTTAAAACAACAAGTAAAACAATGGAAGAAATCACATTGAATTTCTTCCATTTATTTTGTGTATTTTTGAATTTTTTCTAGTAAAGCATTAACGTCTAAAGGTTTTGCGATATGTTCATTCATTCCAGCAGCATAGCATTTTTGCTTGTCTTCCATAAATGCATTGGCCGTCATAGCAAATATTGGAATTGTTTTTGCATCTAGCTTGCGAGAATTTCGAATTTGTCTAGTTGCCTCATAGCCATTTAAATACGGCATCATAACATCCATTAAAATCAAATTAAATGTTCCAGCAGGCATCTTTTCATAAATCTCTACTGCTTCTTTACCATCTTTTGCTTCCGTTACGGTTATGCCTTCATCTCGCAGAATAAATGTTGCAATTTCGCGATTCAATTCATTGTCTTCAGCTAATAAAATGTGCAAGTTATTGAAATCAAAAAGAATCTGTTGCCTCTCTTCTTGAGCAATTGGTTCTTCAGCAATCCGATACATCAATTGAATCGTCACAGTCGTACCTTGATCAACTTTACTTTCAATAGTAATCGTACCATTCATTCGATCAACTAGATTTTTAACAATTGCCATACCTAATCCAGTGCCTTGGTAAACACTTCTAGCATCTTGTTTTTCTTGCGCAAATGGCTCAAAAATAGATGCGATAAATGATTGATTCATACCAACACCAGTATCCGCAACAGTAATTGTATGCATAACTGTGTGACTATCTTGCACATTTTCTTGCAACGTGCAAACCACTTTACCATTGGAACGATTATATTTGATTGCATTAGAAAGAATATTCAAGAAGATCTGTTGTACATGCAAAGGTGATCCATAAATATATGGGTGTTGCAAAACATAGGTAGAAATATTAGATTCTAGTGAAATGTTTGCCTCTTTTGCTTTGATTTCAGAAATCGTAATAACTTCATTCAAAACTTTTCGTGCATCGAATACTTCGTTTGCTAAAGTAACTTCATTACTGTTGAGTTTATTAAGATCAAGAATATCGTTGATCAATGATAATAAATGATTCGCCGCAACTTTAACTTTTTTACGGTTTGCATTGATCATTTGTAGATCATCTGCATGTTTTTCATCAATTTGTAATAGTCCAATAATACCATTTAATGGCGTACGAATATCATGTGACATTCTCGATAAGAATTGTGTCTTAGCTGCATTAGCTTTCTTTTCGCTTTCCAATGCTATCGTTTTTTGCATAAGTTCATTTTTATCCAATATCAAATTCCAATGTTCCACTACACCTTCTTCATTGATTACTTTATGGCCATGGTCTTCGATGTATTTATAAGAGCCATCTTTGCAACGCATACGATAAGTTATAGCATAATGATCACTTTTTTGATATTGTCGTAAAGCCTCAGCAATACCACTTTCTAAATCTTCAGGATGCGCTATGCCTACAATGCTTCCTCCACTACT
>CALBJM010000386.1 GCA_937893225.1 uncultured Erysipelotrichaceae bacterium
CCTTCATGAAAACACTCTTGATAAATCACTTGTATTTTGTCATCTGTGACACTTTTTTCTGCAACTTTACTCTCTTCATCCGATAAAGCTTTACGCCTTTCATTTACAAGATTTAATTGTTGGCAATATGAAGCAATAGAACTATCATTCGTACTCAATAGATATGGCACCAACGTATTCACGTTTGAAATATCATTCATCCTACCAACTGCATTCAATTTAGGAACAATCGAAAATGCAACAGCTGTTTCATCTACTGCAGCACCAGGAAATAGCATTGCAGAAAGCGTTCGAACTCTCCCTTGGCGAATGATAGATAGACCTTTTTTCACAAGCTTTCTAGTTTCTCTCCAAAGTGGCATAACATCTCCTATCAATGCTACTGCACACAAAGCAATCAATGCATCATATTGAGAACCAGTACCAATTAAATTTCGGCTAATTTCTAAAGCTACCCCTGCTCCAGATAAATACGCAAATTGTTCCTCCATGTAGTCAGGGTGTACAACGATATCTGCTTCGATATCTTCTTCAATTTGGTGATGATCTGTGACAATGACATCCATACCAAATTGTCTTGCTTTTTGTAAAGCGGCATGTGCTTTTACGCCATTATCGACAGTAATGATCAACGAATACCCCTTTTGATAAGCAAGTTCTACAGTTTTTTCAGACAGACCATATCCCTCTTTAAAACGATCTGGAATATAATATCCGTTTGTAATACCAAGCACATCTAATGTTTTTTTCATGATTGCAGTAGAACATATTCCATCTGCATCATAGTCTCCACCTACAAAAACCTTTTCTTTTCTATTTCTCGCTTCTATGATTCTTGAACATGCTTGTATAACACAATTTGCTTTAGAAGTAGACAATTGTTCATCTTGTCTAAGTAAATCATAAAGCATCTCTTCTTCAAGATGGCTAGATGCAATCAATTTACCACTCAACTTTTTTACATGCCATCTATCACATACTTCTCTTTCATCAACACGTATAATTTCATGTATCATGAAAAAGCAAGCTCCTCAAATATTTTGCCTCTTTCTTCAAAGTTTTTAAAATGATCATAGCTGCTAGCTGCAGGAGACAAAAGAATCGTATGTCCTTTTTGACATAATGATTTTGCCTTAGTCATTGCTTCATACAAATCTTCAACAACATATAAGCCATCTCTTTGAAGTCCCTTTGCTTTCATTTCAGCAAAGATTCGCTTACCAGTAGCATACATAAATACAACACGTACATCTTTTCTGCTAGATAGATATTCTTCAAGCTCATCATATTCAATACCACGATCTTTTCCACCTACAAGAACAACATCTACGCAATCAATAGCTTGTAAAGCTTGTATGCAAGCTTGCCCAATTGTTGATATAGAATCGTTGACATACCGAATACCATCCTTTATACCTAAGTCTTCTAATCTATGATGCAATGGTTGAAATTTTTCACACGCTTCTAAAACTTGTTGCTCATTGATGTCTAAACGATCAGCAATATACCAAGCCACCGCAAGATTTTGGTAGTTGTGTTGGCCAAGCAGTGCACAATCCTCTATAACTAATTGCTTGTTTGGAATGTGCAACGTTTTTCCTTCTGCATAGATATCCTTTCCAATTAAAATTGGTTTAACTGGTGCTTTTTGCACATACCCATATGCCTCCAACATTTCATGCATGATTGCAATATCTCCTTCATGCATATGAGAAATATTGTGAAATTTCGCATCACCATATTTTTCAAAAGAACCATAATGATCTAAATGCTCTTCATAAAGATTTAAGTACACACCAATATGTGGAGAATATGGGCAGTATTCTAGTTGATGACAAGAAATCTCAAATGCCGCATATGCACCTTTTTCCATATCATCTATAGCATCAAAACAAGCAACACCAATATTTCCTACTAAAACTGTTGGATATTTTTCTTTTAATAAAGCATAAACAAGAGAAGTCGTTGTAGATTTTCCCTTTGTTCCTGTGATGCCAATTGTTCGATTTCGATAATGTTTCAAAAACAATTGTGCTTCCCCTGTAATCGTATCTATATTTTGCCCTTGTGGAACGACAATACCAGGTGCTTTCATGATCAAATCAAATCTCGAAAAATCACAATCCTGGTCACTTATGCACACTGTATGAACAGTTGTATCCTTCGCCACATCCAATCCTTTTCCACCATCAGCAATCGTAATACACATATCGGGAAAGAGTTTACGAATAAAGCGATATGTCGATTTTCCTTCTATGCCATATCCCCAAATACATATATTTTTACCTTCAAATTCTTGTTTCCAATCTTCGTACATTAAAACTCACGCAGCTTTCTCTTTATAATCTCTTGATATTGTTGTGGAACATTATTTGCTTCATTATATGCAAGCATATCTACACTACGATCACAATATACTGAATAATATGCTGTTTTTTTATAATATTCATAAAGTAAAGGTAGTTTTGTATTCGATGCAATATGATTTCTAATAGACATACAAACTGCTACATTGACCTCATCCCTTGTACCCACGCATTCAAATGGTTTATCATCTAATAAACCTGTTAATTGCTCAAATAATTGTTTCATACTTGCATCATTTAACATATCTGTTCCAAAAATACGCACTAGCGTCGTATCAGGCAAATACGCACTCAACATACAACATACAAATAAACACTTAGCACAATGCCCGCACCATTTTCCTTCTTTACTGCCTACGTTACATGAACGAAATACAGGAAGATAATCTTTGAGTGTCGAAAATAGTCCTGCAATTTGCAATTCCGATAAAGGACGCAACAATGAAAAATATTGAATGTCTAATGTTAAATACCTTCTGCAATATTCATGAAAATCTTGTTCAAATTCAAATGTCTTTGAATATTGATGATTTACTGTACTACCCTTGATCGTAGATTCATTGGCACTAGCTTCATTGGAAAGGGTAATATATTTTCTTTCATAGAGCAGAGCTGTTAAATATGAAGCAAATGCAGCCATTGCAGAAAATGGCGTATGCCCATTGAGATAGCCTTTTTTATTAAGTTCCAACATTCTAGGATCCAGCGTTCTGTGATTAATGATCAAATCTTTACCTTCCACATATCCTGCAGCGTGTGCAGAATTGACAGCTGAAATGACGGGATTAATAATAAATGCACAATTTTCTTCTTTATATGGTGCAAGAAGAGACAAAGATACAAAACTATCTTTTCCACCTCCTACAGGTATTAAATTTCCCTTTACTTCAGCTTCATAAGGTTCTCCTTCTATAGCTTTACCAGTAGATTGAAGATCCATAAAGCCTTCTGGATCCAAAGGAATATGATTGATATAGAAAAATTCACCTAGTCCATGGAAATATAATTTTTT
>CALBJM010000387.1 GCA_937893225.1 uncultured Erysipelotrichaceae bacterium
ATGATGCAAATGCATTAGGTATTGGTATGGTGCACCAGCATTTTAAATTGGTACAGTGTTTTCCGGTTTTGGATAACATTATCTTAGGAGTTGAAGATACAAAAAGTGGAATTCTTCAAAAAGCAGAAGCACGTAAGAAAGTTATGACGCTTTCTGAGCGTTATGGTTTGCAAATCGACCCAGATGCAAAGGTATCAGATATTACTGTAGGTATGCAGCAGAGAACAGAAATTCTCAAGATGTTGTATAGAGACAATGAAATTTTGATTTTTGATGAACCTACTGCAGTTCTTACTCCACAAGAAATCGAAGAGTTGATGCAAATCATGAAGAGCCTTGCAAAGGAAGGGAAATCGATTCTATTCATTTCTCACAAATTGAATGAAATTCTGGAAGTTGCAGATCGTGTAACGGTTTTGCGTAAAGGTAAGTGTATTGGTACAGTAGATGTAAAAAATACAAATGAAGCAGAACTTTCTCGTATGATGGTTGGTAGAGATGTACAACTTGTCGTAGATAAAAGTGATGCTAAACCAACAAAGACGGTTTTAGAAGTTGATGATCTTGTTATGGAAAGCAAGCGTCACAAGAATAATGCAGTCAAAGGCGTTTCTTTTCATGTTCGTTCTGGTGAAATCGTTTGTATTGCTGGTATTGAAGGAAATGGACAAACGGAACTTGTTTATGGCATTACTGGATTACAGCCAGTGCATTCTGGAAAAATCGTTGTGAGTGGTGAAGATATCACAAACCTTCCAATTCGTAAGAGAATGAAAAATATTTCTCATATTCCAGAAGATCGTCATAAGCATGGACTTGTATTGGAATATCCATTGGATTACAACATCGTATTACAGAAATATTGGCAGCCAGATTTTGTGAATGGGGCTGGTATTTTGAAAAAGAGTGCGATTCGTGAATATGCAAATCGATTGATTGAAAAATTTGATGTAAGAAGTGGACAAGGTGCTTCAACGATTACGCGTTCTATGTCTGGTGGTAACCAACAAAAAGCGATTATTGCTCGTGAACTGGATAAAGAACACGAGCTGCTTGTTGCAGTACAACCTACAAGAGGATTGGATGTTGGTGCTATCGAGTATATTCATAAACAATTGATTGCAGATAGAGATGCAGGAAAAGCTATTCTTCTTGTTTCATTGGAATTAGATGAAGTCATGAATTTGTCTGATAGAATTCTTGTTATGTATGAAGGCGAAATCGTAGGAGAACTTGATCCTAAGAAGACGACCGTAGAAGAACTTGGCTTATATATGTCAGGTGCAAAAAGAAATGTACAGAAGGGAGCACAAGAGTGATGAAAGAAAAGAAGGGTTTTCTAGATAATCAAGCTGTGCAATCAATTCTTTCCGCATTGATTTGTATTGTTCTTGGTATCTTGATTGGATTTATTGTTCTTTTGATG
>CALBJM010000388.1 GCA_937893225.1 uncultured Erysipelotrichaceae bacterium
TCGATGGGATATCTTTAATTATTTCGTGTGTCTACTTCAGTGGGATTGTATCACCGTACCACAGCCCTGATGTCCTGGTTCTTTTGATTTTGATCCGATATATGCTACATCTGCTTCATAGAACATGTTATCCAGTATCTTTTTTGAATTGCATTCTGTCATCAACACTCTGCATTTTCTGCACAGCAGTAATGCAGTCTTGTAGTTTACATCCAGTTGAGAACGCATTTCCATTGCACTGACACCTTTGTTGGAAGTGAAGAAGATAAACAAGCCAAGCAGCAGCTTATGCAGGTCCAGTTTGCAATCCTGAAAGAGTGTTCTTGCAAACATGCATAATTGATGTCCACATTCAGTACATACATAGATACGTCTTCTTGTAGATAATTTCCTGTAATGAGTACACACATTTTTCACAGTAGTAGCCTGTAGGATATTTAGCTTTGAAGAAGAACTCTTCACATGCCGAAAGAAGAAGAAATGATACCAGATGAAGCAATCAGGCTTGTTGAATTTATCATAGAAAATGATGAAGACAGATATGAATACCTGTCCTCAAGCATTGAAGAACTTGCATCAGGCATCAGTGACATGAAGAGAATGCTTGAACTTGTTCTTGATGAACTTGGAAAGCATGGCATAGACATAAAAGCCAGACAAGAGTTTAAAGATGACTATTTACCGTTCTAAAATTAAAAAAAAGAAGTACATAGAATGACATTTCTGTCACCATATGTACTTCCTGTCGCTCAAGTTGTTTGAGGTGTTGAAATTCTTTCAATTCCTCATGTTATTTGAAAATCAACTTCTTGAAACCTCATCCAATTTTGGAGCGCCATTACATATCAAATGCATTGTCTAATTTTGTCAAATCTCTTAACTTACTTGCATTGGAATCATCTCTGAAGTTTTGTTTTTTTAGAAATATCCTTTATTACTTTGCGTAGAGACTTCCGTGTGATTGTCTATGTTAAGTCCAGCATACATGCATAGTCTTTAAAGGCGGTATGTTATAAGTTGTATATACCTAGAAATTAGAATTTCTCAGAACTATCATGGACCTATAGTTAACCTTATCGAAGTACAATCGATGTTTATGTAAATCTTCTGTGAAATTCCTAATTGCCATAACAATTATTAAACCTAGTCAATTGAATTCGCACATTCATACCTAATCCATAAACCTTCAATCCTCACAAGAACATTTTCTGCATCGACAATATGATATTCATAACCAACACCAAAATTAGATTGATTATTTTCGTGAGGTAATTCGTATCCTTCTACACTAGAAGTAATGGTACCATTTACTTCAAATTGCAGATTATAATCTTCTTCCTTAGCTTCAATATAAAACCGACCATCATATAATTCACCAGTAGAGTGATACAAATGATCATTTACCATTATGTTTGGAGCAACAGAGTTTTCTTCAATTATTTCAGCTTCACTTGTATTATTAGTACTCATATTGCAACTTGAAATAAGTATAACGCAAAGTATCAGAAACAGCTTTTTCATAATAATTACTTGATATTATATAAATATCCATTATTCCAAGTAAAGGTTTCACTAGTTTCTGTTTCAATAATTCTATTACCAGCGCTCATGGTTTGTTTATAGTTATACCATGGATTCCAGAAATTATATAATTCAGTGGTACCGTTGTTGAAATAGCCATAAATAACAAAGGCATGGCGTGAATCTCTTGTGTTACTTCCTGCACCGATATAAATATAGCTATTATTGTGGTAAATAATATTCATAACGTCATTGAAAGAAAGATAACCAGTATTTACATAATTACAACTTAGTCCTTTAGATTTCAAGTAATTTGACATATCTTCCTTTGAGGCACCCGAACTATAATTCATATAGTTTTGAATATCGGCAGGTGTATAATTTGTATAACCCATATTTCTAAGTAAATTACCCAAAGCATAAGAATAGCAATAACTTCCTGTCTGAATATAATATATGTTAAAGCTTTTTGCATATGATGTAGGTATTCTAGTTTGAATGTATGGAACAATATTTATTTTTCCGAAAGAATTCACTAATTTTTTATCATTTACCGAATACGATTCTTTTAATTCGTAAATTCCAGCATCGCGATTTAAATCATACCACTCATTTCCAACA
>CALBJM010000389.1 GCA_937893225.1 uncultured Erysipelotrichaceae bacterium
GGACACTCTATTTGATAACTTATGTCATTGCTAAGGTTTGTTATCAAGCATCTCTTGTTTTTTATGATTCCATGCTAACAGATATCACTACACCAGAAAGAATGGATATCGTATCTTCACAAGGTTATGCTTGGGGATACCTAGGAAGTTGTATTCCTTTCCTAGCTGCTTTAGGTTTCTATGCAGCTGGCAATCCTGATTTTCTAGGAATCATGAATGAAAAGTTATCCATTTTCTTAGCGTTTATCGTTGTTGCTGTTTGGTGGTTTTGCGTAACAATTCCTTTATTAAAGAATTACAAGCAAAAATATTATGTTGAAACAAGTTCCAACAAAGTAAAAGAAAGCTTTTCTAGAATTGGAAACACGCTTGTTACAATGTACAAAAAAGAAAAGAAAGTATTCTTTTTCCTTCTTGCATTTTTCTTCTATATTGATGGTGTATATACGATCATAGATGAAGCAGTCGCCATTGGTACTGCACTAGGTCTTAATCAAATGGGACTATTGGTCATTCTTCTTCTAACACAAGTCGTTGCTTTTGCTTTTGCTACATTATTCGGAAAATTAAGTGAAAAATATAGTTCTGTACAATTGATTCGTGTTTGTATTCTCGGATATTTTGCGGTAGCTATCTATGCACTTTTTATGAAAGAGTTGTGGCAATTCGGCATCATGGCATTTGTTGTAGGTATGTTCCAAGGCGCAATACAAGCATTGTCTAGATCCTATTACGCACAAATCATACCTGCAGAGGCTTCTGGAGAATATTTTGGTATTTATGATATCTGCGGTAAAGGTGCTGCATTTATGGGTACAACAATCGTAGGAATCGCAGTATCATTAACAAATTCTGTCAATATTGCTGTTGCAACATTAACGATCTTATTCATCTTTGGCCTTATCTTCTTCACTATCGCTACAAAAGATGAAACAAAATAATAGTATCTACAAAAAAAGAACGCAGTTGCGTTCTTTTTTGTATTACTCAATTTCAATGTAACTACGCTTTGGCAATTCTTCTTTTTCTTCTACCTTTG
>CALBJM010000390.1 GCA_937893225.1 uncultured Erysipelotrichaceae bacterium
GACTTGTTGTGTCAATTCGTTTGGTGTAGATGAACCGCTAGTTACTGCTATGCGGTTCTTTTCTTTGATCCATTCTTCTTTTAAATCCGAAACAGAATCAATTAAATACGCTTCAGGAATGCCAGATGAAAGAGCAATTTGCTTTAATTGATTAGAATTATTACTTCTTGCATCTCCTACAACGATCAACACGTCTGTATCCTTTAGATGCATAACAGCTTCTTGCCTTACTCTAGTTGCATTGCATATTTCTTTGGCTACCGTTGCATTTGGATACTTTTGAAGGCAGGCTTGAACGATCTTTGCGGTGTCTAATAAAGAAAGCGTCGTTTGATTTGTGATTAAAACATTTTTTAATCCATTTATCCTTTGGACATCTTCGATACTTGTGATAAGATGTACACGCTTGGAGAGAGACACAGTACCTTCAGATTCAGGATGGTTCTTTTTTCCAATATAAAGTACATCTCCACCCGTTTTGACATGTGCTTTTACAAGATCATGTGTCTTGATGACATCTAGACAAGATGCATCTACGATCTGCAAACCTTTCTGTATGGCTTTTTGTTTTACGTTATCAAAAATACCATGTGCAGTAAAAATAACAATGCCTGAATCAATTTCATCGAGCAGTTCACTTCTAGTTTTACCTGGATCTTCAACAAAGCGGATGCCAATAGCTTTGCATGCATCTACAACATATTGGTTGTGAACGATCATACCAAGCATATACACAGGGGTGTTTGGATTTTCTTCTGCAGTTGCACGTGCTATCTGAATCGCACGTACGACCCCTTGGCAATATCCGCGGGGAATAACGGAAATGATTTCCATAATACATACCTCACTTGTCACAGGAATTCCTGTATAATCAATTATAGGTGATAACATGAAAAAATTTGAAGACTTTAATTTAAAAGAATATACAAAACGATTTATTGCGATAAACCACTTTACACAACCAACACCGATCCAAGAAGAAACGATTCCTTCTGCATTGCGTGGAAAAGATATTATTGGATTGAGTGCAACTGGTTCAGGAAAAACGCATGCCTATTTGATTCCTATTTTAGAAAGAATCAATGTAGAAGCAGATAGTTGCCAAGCTGTCATTACAGCACCAACAAGAGAACTTGCGGCTCAGATATATGAAATGGCAAAAGTCATGCATGATGTTGATGAACGTATTCGTGTGTCTTTATATGTTGGTGGGCAAGATAGAGATAAAGATATCGAAAAGCTGAAAAAACAACAACCGCATATTGCAATCGGAACACCAGGTAGAATCAAAGACTTGTTCTTGAATGCTGGTGAATTGCGTATTGATAAAGCATCCATTCTTGTTGTGGATGAAGCAGATATGACACTGGAATATGGATTCTTGGATGAAATCGATGCTTTTGCGGGAAGAATGCAAGAAGACCTTCAGATGATGGCTTTTTCAGCAACGATGCCAGATCAATTAAAACCATTCCTTAAAAAGTATATGCACCATCCAGTTACTTTCCAAATTGGGGAAGCTGTACGCTTTAATCCAGATATTACACACGTATTGATACCTTGTTACCATCATACATTCGCTGAAACGATCAATTCTATTCTTCCAGGCTTTCAACCATATGTCTGCTTGATTTTTGCTAACACGCGTAAAGAAGCAGCATCGATTGCAGAAGAACTAAGAAAAACAGGTGTGAGTGTTTCTGAGATTCATGGTGATTTAACAAGTAGACAACGTAAGCAATCTATGAAATCTATAGCTGCGGCTGAAAATACATATGTTGTTGCTACAGACTTAGCTGCTAGAGGAATTGATATTGCTGAAGTGACACATGTTATTTCTTGCGGCTTTCCAAGTGATCTAGAGTATTATGTGCATCGAGCAGGAAGAACTGGCAGAGCAGGTTCAAAAGGCACTTGTTTTGCTTTATATCATGAAGAAGATGATGCTGCAATCCGCTCTTTACAGAAACGTGGTATAAAATTTGAACATCGTCGTTTTAAAAACGGAAATTGGGTAGATCTAAGAGGCTACGGTATAAAATTTCAAAGAAAAGAAGATACAGAATTAGATCGCAAGATTGCTATGGTCTACAACAATAAGAAAAATACAAAAGTTAAACCAGGCTATAAGAA
Organism: uncultured Erysipelotrichaceae bacterium; assembly: GCA_937893225.1. Lineage (GTDB taxonomy): Bacteria > Bacillota_I > Bacilli_A > Erysipelotrichales > Erysipelotrichaceae > Bulleidia. The sequence goes on from CALBJM010000390.1 coordinate 2,134, forward strand.
AAAGAGAAAGAATGCGATTGCACGTATTTATCAAAAGAAAAAGAGAGAAATGATTCGTTCTAAGATTCGTGAAGAAAAGAAAGCAATGTATAAAGAACGTGCTAGAAGAGAAAGAGAAGGCTTAGAATGATCATCGGCTCGCATGTGCAAATGAAAGCACCGAAGTATCTTGAAGGTGCAGTAGAAGAAGCTCTAAGTTATGGTGCAAATGCGTTGATGCTTTATACTGGTGCACCGCAAAATACGCGTAGAGTAGATATTGATAAAATGCGTGTTGAACAAGCCAAAAACCTATTAAAAGAAGCCAGTATCCCACTAGATAGAATCATTGTACATGCACCTTATATAATTAATCCAGCTAATTCAGTAAAACCAGAAGTTGGTGAATTAGCAGTGAAATTTCTTGCACAAGAAGCCTTGCGTACAAAAGCAATCGGCGCAAAATACATGGTTTTACACCCAGGCTCCTATACTACAACGGATTTGCAAACAGGTATAG
>CALBJM010000391.1 GCA_937893225.1 uncultured Erysipelotrichaceae bacterium
GTAACTGTACCTATGTATAGTACTGTAAAAGATGTATTGGAAAATATCCAACTTCTTACAGATGCAGATACTTCGACTCTCAATCCATCTACGATCTTAAAAGATGCAGATATTCTTAATATTCCATTTCAAAAAAATGCTGAGGAAATGCAACGCATTTCTATTAATACGGCTTCTCTTACAGAACTGCAGCAAATTCCTGGTATTGGTCCATCTTTAGCACAACGCATCGTAGAGTATCGTGAACAAGAAGGATTATTTCAAGCTATCACAGATTTGATGCATGTAAAAGGTATTGGTGAAGCAAAATTTGAAAAAATGAAAGATTTTGTGACATTATGAAAACACTTATACAAAATAGTATTTTATTGTCTTTATTATTGTTTGTCTTTTGTTTGTGCTATCAAAAGTTGATTTGGGTAGCTGGCGGCATCGTTTGTTGTATATGGTACAGCAAAGTGAAAGGAAAAAGTGTTATTCTTGTTGCATTGCTCTTGGTTTGTATTTGTATGCCGCGCTATTCTACGAGCATGCCTTCAATGCAGATTGCTTCAGCAAGACAAGTCAATGGTTCTTATGCAATCTTAGAAAATAAGAATGCGAAAATACTTGTATATACGCAACAACCATTGTATATCGATGGGCAATATGCAATCTTGCAAGATGGTGAAAAAATAGAAAGTTCTTCCCATTTCTATGCATTTGATTTTGCACATTGGGCAAATCAACAAGGTGTGTATTATTCTTTAAAAGAAGACAATATCAAACTCATCAAAGAAAATATAACGATACGAAGCCTTATTCAAAAACAAATCGAAAAATTCCCAGAACAACACAAAAAAGCAATGTTATATAAGGTTTTGTTAAATATACGCACACAAGAAACGAAAGAAGATTGGTTATATGAAAATGGATTTTCATATGTTGGTATCGTATTAGGCATACAATGCATCTTAAAATATTTTTTGACGCGTAAAAAACGAGATACTATCTTATGGATCATTACGTTTCTTTTATGCATCGTATATCGATTTCCACTCTTGCTCGTACAGTCCTTGTTGTATAGAACAAGTAAGATATTACGCATACATTCTTCTCAAAGCATCGGCTGCATAACAACGATAGTGCTATGCTTGTATCCTCATCAGGTGGTTTCTGCAGCTTTTTTGATTCCTACGATCTATCGGTATAGTTCTATATTTTTCAAACAAGAAAAAAAATCGGGTACTTTTTTTCTATTGTTGCTTGTACAAGGTTATTTGTTTCAGAATATGAATCCTATCAAAAATGTATTGTATCCTACCATACAACTATGCAATGGATTTTTATATATTTTTTGTTTCATAGAATTATTTGTGCCGCTATCTCTTTTTCAAGGTATTGCTACAGGCATGCAATGTATTTTATCATTTTGTGATGCATTCACACTAGAAGGAAGCTTACTTGGTGTTGGCTTTATTTTCTTTCTTTGTATTTTTAAAATGCTTTTGCAAACAAAACATCGCTTTCTTTGGGCAAGCATTGTTTTGCTTTTCTTTCAATGGAGTGGAGCCTTTCATCCATGTTGCGAATGCAGCGTGATCAATATTGGTCAAGGAGATGCAATACTCTTGCGAGCACCATTTAATACAGAAAATATATTGATAGACACAGGTAAACCTACGTCGTGGAATACGTTAGATACTTTTTTAAAAGCAAAACAGATACGAAAGATTCATACGATGATCATTACGCATGATGACGATGATCATAGCGGTAATGCTATTCACATCAATGAAAACTATATAGTAGATAATATTGTTACGACGCATCTTGAAACGATTCCTACAAAGCATTTTACATTGTATGATATCAATCCAATGGATAATGAAGATAAAAATCAAAGTGCATTAGTACATACCTTTCATTTGAATGGTAAAAATGTATGTCTGATGGCAGATGCTGATACAACGAGTGAATCCCAAATTCTAAAAAAATACCCAAATCTCCATTGCGATATTTTAAAAGTCGGACACCATGGTTCTAAAACTTCAACATCGGATACATTTTTAGATACAGTTCAGCCATCTTTAGCATTGATATCTTCAGGACCGTATCATATTTATCACCATCCAAGTGAAGAAACGATACAAAAATTATTGAAACGCCATATCTCTTATTTTGATACAAAAACCAGCGGTGATATGACCATCCTTTGTTTTTTTAAGATTCGCTTTTTTATTACATCATCATTTGATATTGGTCTGTTATAATAGGTGCATGTCAATTTATATATATGCTGGAGAAGATATATTTCGTTTAGAAGAAGGTGTAAAAAAGGTATTGCAGGACCATAGGATCGATTCAGAACATACAGTTACGATCGATGCTTCAGATAAACGAAATTTTCATATAGAAAATGTCTTAGTTGAATGTGATACATTTTCTTTGTTTGATGAAGATAAAAAAGCTGTAATCGTTAAAAATCCATTTTTTCTTTCTGCAAATGCAAAAGAAGCGGAAAAAGTATTGAAAACAGATAGTGCTATTGTCAAGAAGCGTAAAGAAAATGAAACGAAAAGACGAGATGAACGTCTTCAACAAATGGAACAGTATCTCAAACAGGAAAATCCAAATACATTGTTGCTTTTTTTGTGCCATGGATATAATGCAGACACAAGAAAAAAAGACTTCAAATTGTTGCAGACATATCATGCGACGATCGTGAATTTTAAAAAAATGGATGAACAAGAATTTGAAAGATATGTCAATCAAATCTTGAAAGAGAAAAACTATGTCTTATCTCCACAAGCAAATGCAGAATTTATGGAGCGTATCAGTGGAGATACGATGTTGTTTCATGCTGCAATAGAAAAACTAGATCTTTATGGACAAAAGCAATTGGATCTAGATGCAATCCAACATTTGGTTTCATTGAATTCTGATGTGAATATCTTTCATTTGACTTCTTCTTTTACAAAAGGAGACTTGGCGGGCTGCATGCAAGCAGTCGGTGAAATGTTAACAGCAAATTATGACTATACAGTTATGATAAGCATGTTAGCAAAACGATTACGTTCGATATACAACATGCGTCTTTTACATGAAGATGGCTATTCTAATGATGAAATTGGCACACGCATGCATGTGAAAAGCGGTTATGTTTATTATGTTCTAAAAGATTCTAGTGGTATATCAAGTAAAGATGTTTTAAACTATTTGCATCAATTGGCGGAAATCGACCAAGGCATCAAAGCAGGCACGATTGATCCTGCCAATAGCTTTACAAATTTCTTAATAAAAAATGGAAAGAGGAATCATGCAGGGAATCAAAGAACTTTTTAAAATCGGAAGAGGACCATCTTCTTCTCATACGCTCGCACCCGAAAGAGCGTGTCGTTTATTTACGCAAGTCAATGGAATTTTTCCATTTTATCGTGTGGAACTCTATGGTTCACTTTCTTTGACAGGAAAAGGACATCACACAGATAAGATCATCAAAGAAACTTTACCAAATCCAACGGAAGTATTGTTTCGATTAGATTGGAAAGAAGATTTTCCAAATGGATTTTATCTATATGGTCTTGATGAAAATAAAGAAGAGCAATGTAAATGGACCGTCTTTTCCATTGGTGGAGGAAGTATTCAAATCAAAGAATATCCAGTCGACTATAATGACGATGTCTATGCTGAAAAGTCTTTGAAAGAAATCTATGATGTGACGGCACAAAATGGAGAAACACTCATGGAGTATGTAGAACGGCATGAACCAGATATACGTGCATATTTGAGTTCGATTTTAGATGCCATGTGTACTTGTGTTTCCAATGGATTGCATGCGGAAGGCATGCTTCCTGGAAAGTTAAAAATGCAAAGATGTGCTCATGACTTATATTTACAGGGATTACAAGCCAATATGTCTGATCAAAGAGATATACGTTTAATGTCGTATGCCTATGCAGCAAGTGAAGAAAATGCTGCAGGACATACTTGTGTGACTGCACCAACACTTGGTGCTTGTGGCGTTTTAGCAGCATTTATGTATTATGCTTTCTATGATTGTGCTATTACACGTCAAAAGTGTATTGATGCTTTGATCATTGCTGGTATATTTGGAAATGTTGTGAAAACAAATGCGACGATTTCAGGAGCAGTAGGTGGATGTCAAGCTGAAGTTGGCACAGCAGTGTCTATGACTGCAGCAGCATGTGCGTATTTAACTGGACTGCATCGAAGCCAAATAGAATATGCGGCAGAAATAGGCATGGAACATAACTTAGGTCTGACATGTGATCCAGTCATGGGGTATGTCATGATTCCTTGTATTGAAAGAAATGCTGTAGGTGTAAGACGTGCAGTGGATTCGGCCAATTTAAGTAAATATCTTTCACGTGTTAGAAAGCATTTGGTTTCTTTTGATATGGTCGTAGAAACAATGAAAGAAACAGGTAGTTTGTTGCCTATTTCTCTTCGTGAAACTGCTGAAGGTGGTCTAGCAAAAGAATGGGAAAAGTAGAGCATGTAAGACATCCTTTTCCGCCTGTGTTTGATGAGAATAGTAAAGTATTGATCTTAGGTTCTTTTCCTTCCGTTATATCTCGACAAAAAAGTTTTTACTATGCCAATGTAAACAACAGGTTTTGGAAAGTTATGGCGATTCTATTTCAAGAAGAAATAGAAGATAAAAAAGCATTTTGCTTAAAACATCACATTGCGTTATGGGATGTGATACAGTCTTGTTCCATCAATGGGAGCAATGATGCTTCCATTACAGATGTAAAGGTCAATGCAATACATTCGCTCGTGGAACAAACACAAATACGAACGATATTTTTAACAGGGAAAAAGGCAGAATCTCTGTTTAAGAAATATATACACATACAAATTGAAACGATTGGTCTTCCTTCTACAAGTTCAGCAAATGCAAAAATGCATCTTGATGATCTTGTAGAAGCATATCATGTAATTTTGGAGAAAATATGAAACGAGTTGAATTACTTGCACCAGCAGGAAATATGGATGCATTGAAAGCCGCAGTAAATGCTGGATGCGATGCGGTATATTTAGGGTTGAAATCTTTTTCTGCAAGAGCTTTTGCAGGAAATTTTTCACATGAAGAATTTATTGAAGCAATCCAGTATTGTCATACAAGAGATGTAAAAATTTATTGCACGATAAATACAATGCTTTTTGAGTCTGAAATCGAGAATGCAAAAAAAGAAGTTGATTTTTTGTATGAAAATGATTGTGATGCTATTTTGATACAAGATCTTGGTTTGTTTCACTATGTGAGAACATGTTATCCTGACATGCCTGTACATTGTTCTACGCAAATGCATATTCATAATCTAAAAGGTGTAGAAATGATGCAAAAGGAAGGTGTGGTTTTAGCGAGAGAAACACCTATAGAAATCATTCGTGAAGCTTGTAAAAAAGATGTTGAAATAGAAGTATTTACATATGGTGCTATCTGTATTTCCTATAGCGGAGAATGTATGATGTCTTCAGCAACGAAAAATAGAAGTGCGAACAGAGGTATGTGTGCCCAATGCTGCAGGCTCAAATATTTTCAAGAAGATGGAAGACCTTTTCAAAATGGAGATTATGTACTTTCTCCAAAAGATCTCAATATCATAGACCGTCTTCCTGAATTATTGGATGCTGGTGTTGCTTCATTAAAAATTGAAGGGCGCATGAAGCGAGCTGAATATGTTTGGTTAGTCACACGTACGTTCCGTGAAGCAATAGATGCGTATTATGCACATAAACCGTATCGTATTTCAGCAGAGAGATTTGAACAATTGGCGTTTATGTTCCATCGTGGTTTTTCCTTTGGGCATATCTTTCATACAAAAGTGGAAGAAAGAATGTCAACGTATCGTCCAAACCACCAAGGTTTAGAAATTGGTAAAGTTATGGATTACAAAGATGGATTTGTACAAGTCAAATTAACGCATCCTTTATACCAACACGATGGATTGCGCATTATCAATACACCACATGATACAGGTCTATCTGCAATGAAGATCTTAAAAAACGGTAAAGCATGTCAAAAAGCAAATGCTGGAGATATTGTATGGATATCTTGTCCAGCAGAACCTAGACCAAAAAAAGGACAATCTTTACATAAAACAACTGATACACAATTGATTTCTTGGATCAATGCACAAATACATGATGCTCCAAAAACAATACCCGTCAAAATCACATATGATGCTCGTGTGAATCATCCATTTACAGTAACAATAGAAGATACAAGAGGGAATATAGCTTCTTATAGCAGTGATGTGTTGTGCCAAAAAGCTAAAAATGCACCAATGGATGAGCAAAGGATTGCAAAGTCCTTGCGTAAAAGTGGAGAATACCCATACGTAGCAACAAGCATCAGTGGTGTATTAGAAGATATCT
>CALBJM010000392.1 GCA_937893225.1 uncultured Erysipelotrichaceae bacterium
ATGTCAGACTTTATGAAATGTTAAAAGCAGTATTTATAGATAAAACCTATTCATCTATTCAAGAATTATTTCAAGCAGCTCGTAATATAAAGAATAAGGCAGGAACAATGTGGAGAGCGTTGCTTTTTAAAAATACAAGAAAAGCAACGGAATTTAATGATTTAGCTTACAACAAATTCCATAGTATCACAGATATAAATCAATTTGATAAGATGTTTTTTGAATATCTACACCTTATCAAAATAAAAACCAACCTTACAGATTATAAAGATTTGAATAGACGATATCTTAACATAACTGATACTTTTCTGTTTAAAGATGGAAAGGTTTCTTTTACACCCATTTTTCAGAATTATTTTAAAACAAGTGCAGGCTATGTCTTTGAAGATGCATATTCTGAGTGTTCATTGCTTGAAAGAGATTGTCAACTATCGGCCATTAATGAACATCTTGTATTTAATAATGATGATGTATTAGAAGTCTTTAACCAAGCTAATAATGTCAACCTTGTTTCAATTGAAGCCGTTTACGATTATATTGAAAATGATCGATATAGCCGTTTTAGAGAACTTATTGACGAGAAATTTCCCAACGATGTTATTATATCAATGCTTGATGATTTTGAAACAAGACAGCATGATAATGAAATAATTAATAAAGTTGGTAGTGATGCAGATGTTCCAACCATATTTGAATATATTATTGCTGTTGCATGGTATAGAATAAGCGGATACTGCGGAAATGTATTAGACTATATGAATCTTTCACTTGATTCAAATCTTCTTCCTAGAACTCATGCGGGTGGTGGCATGTCCGATATAGTATATAGGTATCAAGCAACTGCCGACTATCCTAAACACGATTTACTTATTGAGTGTACACTTATGGAAAGTTCCACACAAAGACGGGGTGAAATGGAGCCAGTTTCACGTCATTTGCTCAATTACATGATCGATGTGAATGAAAACTCTTATTGCACTTTTGTGTCAAACAATCTTCACGCATCAGTTATTTCTGATTTTAGAATGAGAAAGAGTTTTCCGATGTACAGAAATGATACAGAACATGTTGACGGGATGAAAATTATTCCGTTAAACACAAGCGAATTGAAGGTGATATTGGCAAAATCAATCTCGTACAGAACTCTTTATGCGTTGTTTGACAGTGCATATAATGATACAAGCGTGATTTCGCCTCCTCAGTGGTATGATGTAACTATAAAAAACAAGGTATTCGAAATTTGAAAGAGTTATACCTTATATTAGCTGAAAACAGGTGAAATAATGAGAAATATTAGAGTGTTTGATCATTCAATTCATAATATAGGATATATAGCAAGAACAATAACATATGGTGAAGAATATGAAATGGTAAAAAAATATATCGATTACTTTATAAGAAGCAAAGAGAATCTAACTAAGAAAAATTTTGCAATTTTTATTGAACCACAAATAGATTCAGGATATCCTGATATTGTTATTGTTGACTATTATGAAACTGAAAACACATCATGGGTTGAAGAACGGAATAGTTTATCAAATAATGATCTGAGAATATTATTTGAAATCCAGAAAAAGCAAAGTGTTAGTGTAGATGAACTTGAAAGTTTGTTGGGGTTTACAAAAAATGATTTAGAAAAGTCAATATCTCGTTTATTAAAAAGCAAAATGATATATGCAAATAAGTACCACAATAAGATAAGAAGTGCAAAATTCAAATCCTATTGCCGTATAAACAATATTATTGCTATAGAAGCCAAAATAGACAAATGGAATGAAGCAATTCGACAGGCTACAAATAATACTTGGTTTGCAACTGAATCATATATATTAATGAATAAGGATAAATGCAATGAAACTATAATGAATGTTTGTAAAGAACGAGGTATCGGAATAATATTGATGAACGGAAAAATTACATGTAAACTCAAAAGTGAAAAGCAATCGATGCCTGTATCTTATTCGTCATTACAATTCAATGAATGGATCTTAAGAGAACAATTTTCTAGAATATAAATAGAATTGTTGATGCAGAGGGTGTTTTTTTGGATATAATTGAATTAAAAAATCGATTTACAGATGTAAAGAAAATAAAAAAAGGCGGTCAAAAAATAGTATACAAAGCTACATATGATGATAAAACTATTGCGTTAAAAATTATTAGTGATGCTAGCGATCCTAGAGTCCTTCAAGAAATAGATGTTGTAAAAAACATAAAAATAAATAATATTCCTAATATAACAGAAAGTGGAAAAGCTTATGACGCATCAATTAATGAATATGTGCTGTATATTATTGAAGAATACATAGAGGGTATTTCTCTTAGAGATTGGTTAAATAGTGGCAACAGATTTAACCTATCGATGGCATACGGGGTTCTGAGCACGTTAATTGATATAGAGGTTGAATTAGAAATCCGAGGAATACTTCATAGAGATATTAACCCGAATAATATTATTCTAGCAAATTCAGGTGAAACATATCTTATTGATTTTGGCTTAGCAAAGGATTTAAATGGAACTTCATTAACAGTCACTGCAGCTACATATGGTCCTTTTACACCAGGGTATGCACCACAAGAACAGTTTGCAAATATGAAAAACTCACAAGATGTTAGAACTGACTTGTTTCAAATAGGAGTAACCATATATGAAGCATGCACTGGAAATAATCCTTTCGTAAAAAAAAGTGCGCAAATATTGGATGTTTTAACACAAACAGTGAATTATAATCCTCCTCCACTTTCATTATCTGGTGATAGACATGGATTGTTTTCTCAATATATAAGTATGATGATGGCAAAATCGCAATCTCAGCGTCCAAACACAGCTTATGATGCCAAGCGTTATTTAGAGGCGATAAAAACAAGTTTAGAAATGGAGGAATAGTATTTTATGGAGTTGTTACTGCAAATGGGACATGGCATGCAAGAAATGTCAATTGATTTGATAAAATCATT
>CALBJM010000393.1 GCA_937893225.1 uncultured Erysipelotrichaceae bacterium
CATACGCAAGCAACATTGACAGTTGATAGCGAAATGATAAAGGATGGCGGTACAAGTTATGATGTTGTTGGGTATATTCCAGGCGTGCACCATGACCAACAAATTCTATTTGCTGGTCACTATGATATGTATTTTACGGGTTTCCAAGATGATTGCTCTGCTGTATCTACTGCTATGAGTATGGCTAAAAGTATGATTGATAGTGGATATACACCACAAAATGATATTCTTGTTGTTGCGCATGGTGCTGAAGAATGGGGTGCTACAGGATCTGAATTTGATTGGACAAGAGGTGCATATGAATTAATTTATAATGTTCATCCCGAATGGGCAGAAAAAACACTCGCATTATTTAATTTTGAATTGTCTGCATATGATACAGGAGATGACACATTTTCTGTAACATGTGTACCAGAATATGCTAATCTCATCAAAACACTTGCTGAAAATGATGCATTAAAAGAAAGTGTTAAGGAATTCAAAAATGGATTGAATGTAGAAACATATGATGCAACAACAATGGAAGATGGTGTAAGTTATAGAGGTGCTGGTGTTCCATATTTCTTAAATACAACAGATACGTGCTCTGGAACATCTGCTCAAGATGGTCAATATACTTGGACTGAATTACATTATCATACGGAAAGTGATAATGAAAAAACGTATTCAGAGAAGTTCATGAAAGCAAACATAGGTGTATTTGGCTCGATTGCGATAACGATCGATCAATCTCCAGCAATTTCTTTGGATTTTGAAAGAACCTGTGAGGATTTAGAAAATAGCTTTGATGTTGCATATGCTTCAGAAGCTGGTGTAGATATCGAAGCGTGGAATAAAAATCTTGCAAATTTTAAAGAAAAGGCAAAACAAATGAATGCTGAGGCACAAGATATTAATATGCGTTATGCAAAACAAGCAACGCAAGAAATCTACAATGAAGGGAAAACATATAATCAAAAAGCACTTTCAATGTTTAAAAAAGTGCAAGATGCATTTATAGGTATTGAATTTTCTAGTAATC
>CALBJM010000394.1 GCA_937893225.1 uncultured Erysipelotrichaceae bacterium
AGGTGAAGCATCACTTAATCAAGATAAAGAAGAATTGGATAAAAATAAAGAATCTGGACAGACGCAATTAAATGAAGCAAAAGAAAAACTGGATAAAGCAAAACAAGATATCGAAGATTTAGAAAAAGCTAGTTGGACGGTACTAGATCGTACACAACATTATGGAATGGAAACATATTCTGGAACAGTTGATCAAATGGCAGCAATTGGACGAATCTTCCCTGTGTTCTTTTTCTTAGTAGCTGCACTTGTATGTCTGACGACAATGACACGTATGATCGATGAAGAAAGAGGGCAAATTGGAATCATGCGTGCTTTGGGGTATACACAGTTGCAATGCTGCATGAAATACTTGTTTTATGCATTTTGTGCGACGATCATTGGTAGTCTTATCGGCTCTATTTTAGGAACAGCAACATTCCCTTTGATTATTTATAATGCTTGGAAAATGTTATATATTGAACCAGATATGAAACTATATATTCCATGGCACTTGATTCTATTATCAATGGTTTCTTTCGTAGTTGTAATGCTTTTAACGACCTATTCAGTTTGTCATAAATCCATGAAGGAAGTTCCTTCACAATTGTTAAGACCTGCTTCACCAAAAGTAGGCAAATCTTCTTTGATTGAACATATTGGTTTTATTTGGAATCATCTTTCTTTTACATGGAAAGTTACTGTTAGAAACTTATTGAGATATAAAAGAAGACTTATTATGACAGTTATTGGTGTTGGTGGGTGTACTGCCTTGATGGTGATTGGATTTGGTGTTAGAGATTCTATCAACCAAATGGTAAAATTACAGTTCACAGATATAACACACTATGATGGTACAGCTAAACTAAATGACGATCTAACAAATGAAGAAAAAGAAAATGAAATTCAATCGATAAAAGAAGATTCAGATATATCTTCTCTTACTTCTGCAGTTTCGTATTCTGGAAAATTAACAAACGATGATGAAGAAGAAACAGTTATAACACAAATCTTTCAAGACAATGATGAGATACAAAATCTTTACACTTTACGTACGAGAAAAGGACACAAGCCTATTGCAATAGAAGATGATGGTATTGTTATTTCTGAAAAGCTATCAGAAGATCTAGGTATCAAAGTTGGAGATAGTGTTACGATAGAAAGCAAATATGGTGTGAAGAAAGAAGTTAAAGTTACTGCGATTTGTGAAATGTATATCCAACATTATGTTTTTATGACACAAAATGCATATGAAAAAGCATTTGATACAAACGTAGATGCAGACACGTTATTTATGAAGTGTGCTACAGACAATTCAACGAAATTGCAAAAGCAATTAGCAAGTGATGGAAATATCGAAGCAATTAACTTTTATGATGTAACATTGGACAACTTTAATAATATGGTAAAAACACTAGACTTTATTATTATAGTTTTAATTGTTTCTTCAATGGCATTAGCGTTTGTAGTTCTTGGAAACTTGATGAATATTAATATTTCGGAAAGACAAAGAGAAATTGCAACGTTGAAAGTACTTGGATTTAGAAAAAAAGAAGTACAATCGTACATTTATAAAGAGAATAATGTTTTAACAATATTAGGCGCTTTTGCTGGATTACCACTAGGAGTAGCACTGCACCATTGGATCATGCATGAACTACAATTCTCATATGTTATGTATGGCGTAGATGTTATGCCTTTGTCATTATGTATTTCAGTTGTTATGACAACAGTATTTGGTGTACTTGTTAATCAATTGATGAAGAAAAAATTGTCTTCGATAGAAATGGTTGAAAGTTTAAAGAGTGTAGAATAATGAATTATACATATATTCTAAGATGTGAAGATGAAACATTATATACAGGTTGGACAAACGACTTAGAAAAAAGGTACTCTGCACATTGCCAAGGGAAAGGTGCAAAATATACACGCGCGCATAAACCGATAGAAATTGCATATTATGAAGAATATGAAAATAAAATAGATGCAATGAAAAGAGAATATGCTATTAAGCATATGACAAGAAAAGAAAAAGAAGAACTGATTCAATCTCAGAAATAAAGAAAATGGAGATTGTCTCGACCCATGTAAACTTTTTGTTAGGAACATGGGCCTTTTTTTATGGAAAAGTAAAGAAAATAGAAAAAGGTATTGCAAAAAGTAAAAAGATATTGTAAATTAATATCACTTCTGATGAGGCAGCAACAAAAAATAATTTGTTATTGACAGACGAAGTAGATGATGGTATTATCATCGAGCACTGTTCGAGAGGGCAGTGAGGAAGTTCTTTGAAAA
>CALBJM010000395.1 GCA_937893225.1 uncultured Erysipelotrichaceae bacterium
GCATAATGTGGATCTGCATCGTCAATAATATGATTGATCATTCTCATCCATCTATGATTTGGATCAGATACATATTTTCTAACAGAAGCTATCTTATCCTTTGCTTCAGGATAAAATTTCTCAGCTAAATCAACTATTTCTAAATATATTTCTGTACGTTCGTTATAATCTTGGGCATTATTCAATTTTTTCAATAACTTATCTGCCATTGCAGAAACTGCTGCTCTTTCTGCCGTATGCTTTGCATTTTCTAATACTCCCATAAAAGCCTCCTCTTTATTACACTAGTATTTTATGCTCTTATAAAAGAAAGAAAATATACAAAAATGAACATTCGTCATTTTTTAGGTATATAAAAAGCTGATTATTATCAATCAGCTAAATGCAATTCACTTATTTTCTTCTCTTTGCAGCCATTTAGAATGGAAATAATAGAAACCCGTCAACACTGCTGCCAAGCCCCACGTAAAACTATACCCTATACCAATGACTTTAATATCATGCATCAATGGAATAGCTACAGCTAAGTAAATTTGTCTTGCCACAACAAACGCCAAGATAGATGTAATCATTGGGACAGTACTTCTACCCGATGCACGTAATGCTCCAGAATACATCTGATGAAAGCATAGGAAAATATAGCACGGGCACATTATACGTAAAATTGCTGTACCATCTTCAATAACTTCTCTATCACTTGTAAAGATACGCATTAACGCGTCTGAGAATATAAAAACTAAAATACCTAGTGAAACAACGATGGAAATCGACATAACCAAGGAAGCACGAACGCCCTTCTTTACACGATCATATTCTTTTGCTCCTAAGTTTTGCCCACAGAATGTAGTCACTGCCAACATCAAACTATTCACTGGCAACCCCATAAAATTATCGATTTTATTGGAACACGAAAACCCTGCAACACCTGCTGAACCAAACTGATTAATATATGCCATAACGATAACATTTGACACAGACACGATCATGCCCTGTAAACCTGCAGGTACGCCAATTTCAACAATCTTTTTCAAAATAGAAAAATCAATCTTTAATTTTTTTAGCGAAACACGATATTCTTTATTCACTCGCAACAATAATGCAAGAACAAGCAGCATAGAAATGCACTCACTAATAATTGTCGCAAGTGCTGCCCCAACAACACCCATACCAAATATTTTTACAAATAATAAATCTAAAAATATGTTTAATATAGAAGTCGCTATCAAAAAATACAATGGATTTTTTGAATCACCTACTGCTTGTAAAATACCTGTACCTGCATTATACACCGTCAAAAATGTCGCACCCATAAAATATACCGCAAGATACCCATCTGCATCATTATAATAGTCTGCAGGTGTATTCATCCAGCGTAATATCATCGGCGATAAAACATATCCTAGTAAACTCAATAAAATGCCAAATAAAATTGAAAACAACAAAAAAGAATGTATTGCTTTTGACTCTTCTTCTATTTTACGTGCACCATAATACCGAGAAACAATTACACCTGCACCAGTTGCTAATCCTTGGAAAAAAGCAATCAATAAATTGATGATTGGTGTACTTGCACCTACTGCTGCAAGTGCTGTTTTGCCTACATAATTTCCTACAACAATCGAATCAATCGTGTTATACATCAATTGAAAAAAATTTCCTAGTAACAATGGAACAGCAAATAATGCTATTTTTTTATATATATTACCAGAGGTCATCAAGCCTGTATTTTTTTCTGACATATCATTTATTCACTTCCAATCTAACACATCTAGCATTTAAGTATATAACAAAAAACCCGAAATAAAATTCCAGGCTTTCTCTAATTATTCAAAATGATTTGCTACATCTTTCAAAAATTTTCGAATCGTTAGGTGTTGTGGGCACATAGCTTCACACTGCCCGCATTCAATACAATCACTAGCTTTACCAAATTTCTCACATAACTGATTATAATACGTTCCATTAATTGTCCAACCTTTAGTTGCAGCTTCACGTTTGTCACCATTATATAAAGCAAAATATTTTGGTATTGCAATATGTTTTGGACAACCATCTGTACAATACGAACAACCAGTACAAGGAATTGCTGTATTTTGTCGAATCAAATCAGCTACTTTGAATAAATTAGCTACTTCTTCTTGCTTAAGTGGTTGGAATTTTTCCATATAGGAAACATTATTTTCCATTTGTTCCAAATTGCTCATTCCAGAAAGTACCATCATGACATTATCCAAACTAGCCGCAAAACGCACTGCCCAACTGGCAGTAGACATGTTAGGATCCATTGTATCTAAAATAGCTTTTTCCTCATCAGAAACACTCGCTAAAGTTCCACCCTTGATTGGTTCCATGACAACGACTGGTTTATTATGTTTTACACAAACATCGTAGCACTCCTTTGCACGAATAAATGGTGAATTCCAATCTAAGTAATTAATCTGTAACTGCACCATTTCCATATCTGGATATTTTGTTAATATTTTATCTAACAATTCTGGGGAACCATGATACGAAAATCCCATATGACGTATCAATCCACTGCTTTTCTTTTCTTTGATCCAAGTAAAACAATCAAACTTTTCATACTTCTCATAACTAGAATCTTCTATGCCATGTAAAAGATAGTAATCAAAATACTCCACGCCTGTCTTCTCTAATTGAGCATAAAATACCTTATCTCTATCCTCTAAAGAATTAAAAAAACCAGAATGCAACTTTGAAGTTAAAGTAAATGACTCCCTTGGATATCTTTTCACAAGTATTTCTTTTACAGCTTCCTCAGATTTAAAATTACAATACATCCATGCAGTATCAAAATATGTAAAACCTTTAGCAAGAAACAAATCAACCATTTTTTTTGCTTCCTCTAAATCAATGCTACCTGCATCATTAGGATCAATGTGAGGCAAACGCATTAATCCAAAACCAAACTTCTTTTTAGGCAAAAATTCCATAAAACACTTCTCCTCTTTCTCTGATTAGTATTTAACACCTTGAAGCTTACTTTAAGTCAATGTTTTCATTTTGAATTTTTTCTTTTGTTAAAATATCTATTGCTGCTTTTAATTCTTTCAAATAAGGGGAGAACTGCACATTTTCATTTCCATAAACAAACTGCAACTCATACTCCAATGGCAGCCACGTAGAAATATCAGCTTCATCATGCGAAATAACAGCCTCTAATTTATCTAGTGCCTTAAAAACTTTAGCTTCTTTCGTTTGTAAAGCTTTCATCTCTTCTAACAAAGTAAGCCAACTGTTTTTTTGTTCATCAGGAAATGTAGTCACCCAAGACATAAAAAGCTGTTCTTCTTTAATTTCATCTTCTTCATGCTTTTCAAATGCTGGAATATCTCCTGTAAAAGCCTCACCTAGATCATGAATCAAGCACATGCGAATAACTTTATTCATGTCCAAAGAACGAAATTCTTCTTCATCACTCAGTAACATTGCCATTAGTGCAATACGCCATGAATGATCAGCAACAGATTCTTTTCTGTCTCCAATCGTCCAATTATGTCTTGTTTGTATTTTCAAATCATTAGCGCGGTGTAAAATAGACAAAAGTTGTTCAGGTTTCATTCTCTTACCCTCTAAATACAAAAAAAGATTACATGCGTAATCTTCAATAAGTGCCCGAGGCCGGACTCGAACCGGCACGGTGTCGCCACCGGGGGATTTTGAGTCCCCTACGTCTACCAATTCCATCACTCGGGCATCAACAATGCTTATTTATAATATCAATACACCTAATTTCTGTCAATATTTTTTCGAAAAAAATCAAAAAAATTACAGGATTTGCTCATGCAAATCCTGTTATATAAGCTGGTTATTTATTTTCTTTTGCTTTTTCGATGACTTTATCTGCCACTTCCTTTGGTGCCGCTTGGTAACGATCAAATACTGATACATATGCTCCACGGCCTTGTGTCATTGCACGAAGTTCCGTTGCATATGATAACATTTCAGCCATAGGAACTTCAGCCTGAATGACTTGATCACCATCTTCGTTCGTAGTCATATCAATGATAATACCTCTACGCTTTGTAATATCTCCCATCAAAGTTCCTGTATAGTCTTCAGGTGCAGTAATCGTTACCTTTCCGATTGGTTCCAACAAAGTTGGTTTTGCATTTGGCATTGCTGCATTATACGCAAGCCTAGCAGCTTCTTTAAACGCGTTTTCTTTAGAATCTACTGGATGATATGATCCATCATATAAAGTCGCCTTAACACCAACGACTTTATATCCCGCAAGCACACCATGATTCATGCAATCACGCAATCCAGCTTCTGTAGGTGGGAAGAATTGTTTAGGCACTGCTCCACCAAATACTTCCTCCGCAAAGACCATTTCACCATCTGGATCATCGCTTGGTTCAAATCTTACCCAAACATCTCCATACTGGCCTGCACCGCCATTTTGTTTCTTATATTTTCCTTGTGCTTCCGCTTTGCCGCGAATCGTTTCACGATACTGTACAGTTGGCTCTGCAGTTGTCACTTCTACCTTATATTTACTCTTTAATTTCGAAAGAATCAAATCAATATGCTGATCACCAAGACCATAAAGTACTTGTTCATGTGTCTCTTCATTATTCACGAATTTCAATGTCTTATCTTCTTGCATCATATTCCGAATAGCTACAGACATTTTATCTTCATCTGCTTTTGTTTTTGGCTTTATAGCATACCCAAGCATTGGAACTGGATATTCCATATCTGGATAATGCACTACTCTGCTTCTTGTACAGAGAGTATCATTTGTTTCAGTAACAGACAATTTCACAACAGCACCAATATCACCAGTAAATAGCTTTCCTACACCAATTTGGTATTTGCCATTGATAACATAAATTTGATTCACCTTTTCTAAAACATCCTTTTTAGCATTGTAAACTTGGGAATCACTATTCATAACACCAGACAATACTTTTAAATAAGAAATCTTCCCAACAAACGGATCTACAATCGTTTTAAAAACAAAAGC
>CALBJM010000396.1 GCA_937893225.1 uncultured Erysipelotrichaceae bacterium
ACAGCACCTAAAACCAAAGCCTTAGATTCAATGTTCTTATCTTAATGACATTGAGGCAATACTGTGGTTTTTTTGTAATATGACAATCTATAAAAAAAGCCAACGCTATTTTACGCTGGCTATATAAGCTCAATAAAACAATGCTTTTCTTTTTTTTGCTGCTTCAACAAGATTATAATCTATCAAAAAATTTAAATCTAATCCTTCTACTACAGATAAAGCACGATTGATATCTCTATCTGTTTTGAAAAGGGAAGGATTATGAACATCCAATCCAATAATGATAGGACACTTTTTTTTCGCAAATTCTTCAAAAAATATTCTTGTAGGATAGGCATATCTTTCACCATCTGGATAAGAATGCATGCCATTATGCACGCCACTACCAGTATTAAGCTCCAATGGCATGTTATATGTAATTGAAATATCTGCTATGCGTTGAGCAATTTTACGAACACTTTCATCCATATATGGATATGAATACAAGCAAACATCAGGGTGAGCTATATAATCACACAATCCATGTTTACAAGCATATTCTAATCGATCAACATACATGGAAAGCTGTTGAGGTGTATTTAAACCATAAGAACTAATGAAATCTAAATCTAAGTTGTGTTGGCCAAGAATACAATAATCTAATTCTTTTCTATAAGTCGCCAAGGTATCCCATTCACTTAGATAACATTCCACTTCCATACCTAGATAAATATCGATTTGCTCTTTATATTGTTCCTTCAATGCACGAATGGAAGACATATATTCACCTACCTGCCGAATATTCATTCTTTCAGTTGGAACTTGTGTTTTATATGCGGCATGATCTGAGAATCCTAATGTTTTCAGCCCTCCCTCAATAGCTGCTTTGACATAGTCTTCATCTTCTCCGATTGCATGACCACAGCGTTTTGTATGTGTATGCCAATTTGTTTTAATCATGTGATTAATTGTAGCAGATATTTTGACAATGTGATTGACGAATATCATATGAAGTATTATCATAAAAACATAGTAACAGTTGAGCAAGTGTTCAACTATGGAGGACACTATGAAAACTTTTCGATTTAATGTTGACGGGATTGATTGTGCAAATTGTGCTAAAGAATTAGAAGAAGAGATTGGTAAATTAGAAGGTGTAAAAAATTGTGTATTGGAATTTGGTGTACATTCGCATTTAAAATATGACTATGAAGGCAATGAAGAAGACAATATAGAAGCCCAAATGCGTAAAATCATAGAAGATGATCAAGAGAATTCAATTATAACAAAAGTAGCTTCTAATAATATTGTGCATCAGTCTTATTTGATTGATGGAATTGATTGTGCTAATTGTGCAAAGGAATTAGAAGAAGAAATCGGTAAATTAGAGGGTGTGACGAATTGTACATTAGAATTTGGTATTCATTCTAAATTGCAATACGATGTTTTGTCCAATTCTCGTAGCACAGTAGAAGCAAAAATGCGTATAATCATAGAAGATGATCAAGAAAATCCAATCATCAAGAAAATAACACAAGATTTAGAAAAAACATATAAGTTTAATATAACAAATATAGACTGTGCAGATTGTGCAAATGAATTAGCAGAGGCTTGTTTGAAAATTGATGGTGTGAAAGACTGTGAAGCAGATTTTCTGAATCAGATATTGATCGTAAAATGTAGCCCAAAAGATAAGAGCAGAATTGCTTCTGAGATGAAAGAAATCATTGCTAAAGCAGAACCGGATGTTGCATTTTCGGAATATAAGAAAGAAGAAAAGATAGTTGTTGAAGAAAAAGAAGACCACACAATGGTAATTCGTTTACTAGTTGGAGCAGTATTATTTGTGGCATCTATGTTTTTACAAGGTCCTTTTCAAATCGTATTTGCTTTAATGGCTTACCTTGTTTTAGGGTACGATGTTTTATTGAAAGCTGTACGTGGAATTGGTAGAGGTCAATTATTTGACGAACATTTTTTGATGGCAATTGCAACACTTGCAGCTATTTATCAACAAGAATGGAAAGAAGCAGCAGGCGTTATGTTGTTCTATCAAATTGGTGAATATTTCCAAGAACTTGCGGTTAGAAAGAGCAGAAAATCTATTGGGGAACTTATGGATATTCGACCGGATTATGCAATGGTAGAACGGAATGGTGTATATGAAAAAGTTAGTCCAGATGAAGTAGCTATTGATGAATTGATTCGCGTGAAACCAGGTGAAAGAATTCCATTGGATGGTATTATTGAAAATGGTTCTTCTTCTTTAGATACATCTTCTTTAACAGGAGAAAGTAAATTAAGAGATGTTGATGCTGGAGATGAAGTCATTTCAGGCTCTGTAAATGAAACAGGTGTATTAGTCATTCGCGTAACAAAAGAATATGGTGAATCAACTGTTTCTAAAATTTTAGATCTTGTCGAAAATAATGATACAAATAAAGCTGAACATGAAAAATTTATTACAAAATTTTCTAAATATTACACACCAATCGTTGTGTTCTTAGCAGTTGCTGTAGCATTATTCGTAGGCATCGTATTAGGTGACTTTAATGAAGGTATCCGCAGAGCATGTACATTCCTTGTAATTTCTTGCCCATGTGCACTTGTTATTTCTATTCCATTATCCTTTTTTGCAGGTATAGGAGGATTGTCATCTCGTGGCATTTTGGTAAAAGGAGCTAACGTGATTGATGATTTAGCTAAGGTCAAGCAAGTTATTATGGATAAAACAGGTACATTAACTTCAGGAAAATTTGCAGTAGAAGAAATACTTTCCTCAAAAGATGAAAATCAATTGATTGAAGATGCAGCTTATGCGGAGAGTTTTTCCAATCATCCAATTGCTATTGGCGTAAAAGAAAAATATGGAACAACTATTTGTGATGAGAAGGTTGACAATGTTCGTGAAATTGCTGGTCGTGGCGTAAGTGTATTTGTTGATGGGAAAGAAATACTAGCAGGAAATTATAAACTAATGCAAGAAAATGGTATTCATTGTCATGAAGAGACATCTACAGGAACATTGGTATATGTTTCAAAGGATGGTGTATACGAAGGGTGCTTGGTATTGCGCGATCAATTGAAACAAGATGCAAAAGAAGCAATCAATACATTACACAAAGAAGATAGAAAGTGCATTATCGTTTCTGGTGATAATCAGGAAATTACAACGTCTATTGGAGAACAATTAGGTGTTGATAAAGCAATTGGTGGCTGCATGCCTGAGGATAAGGTGAATATAGTCAAGCAGTATATGCAAGATGGAATGACAGCATTTGTTGGAGATGGAGTAAATGACGCGCCTGTTATTACATTAGCAAATGTAGGCGTAGCAATGGGTGCTCTTGGAAGTGATGCAGCTATTGAAGCGGCGGATGTTGTATTGATGGATGATTCGGTTAGTAAGATTTCATTAGCTATTTCTGCTAGTAAAAGAATATTAACAATTGCAAACGAAAATATCTATGGTGCAATTGCTATAAAAGTATTGACATTGATTTTTGGTGCTGTAGGTATTGCGAATATGTGGTGGGCAATTTTTGCGGATACAGGTGTAGCTATGCTTTGCGTATTAAATGCATTACGCCTTTTACATATTGCGCGTAAAAATTAAGGCTTAGAGAGTTTCTGATACAATCCCACTGAAGTAGACACACGAAATAATTAAAGATATCCCATCGAT
>CALBJM010000397.1 GCA_937893225.1 uncultured Erysipelotrichaceae bacterium
TAAATTTATGAATAGTATAGATAAGTCTTCTTCGTCTATTTTTGGTACTTCAATGATATTGAAAATAGTTTGTAGTTGAATGCCTTTTTGTTGGGCAGCTTGCAATTTACTATTGAGTATCGTATCAAGTGTTTGGATACCTGTGTGAATAGGGATTGTGACATTGTCTAGCTTTGTTGCGTATGTGTCATGCAATGCTTCTTTTGTGCTTGTGTCATAAGCATCAATTGTAGAAAGAACATGCTTTAAATCGTGTTTGATAGCGTGTAAGTCTTCTTTAGCAATTTTGTAGTATTCTTCATCATTTAGCTGTGCATTTAGAATTTGATTTTCTTTTTCTTTCTTCTGTAGAGAATGAAAATAGAAGACGATTATCATGCCTAAAGAGCTTATAGATATCGTAATTAAAATAATTTCATGGAGTGTGATATTGTGAAAAATGAAATAATTGGTTAAGATTTGCAGTAGACAATCTAATGATATAAGGAGTACAGGAAAGATAGCCTGTCTTTTTTTGTTGATAAAACAAAATAGCAATAAAAGGAGCGTAAATACTGAACTTTCTGTAATGCATAATACAGTTGCGTGCTCAGATAATAGTGCATGGTATTGGAGATTTTCATAATATAGGTAAGATAATGCTATTAGTGATATACAGTGGGTAAAAACCATGCAGAGATGTGGATAGATCGTTAACGTGATTTTATGAATAATATCTTC
Organism: uncultured Erysipelotrichaceae bacterium; assembly: GCA_937893225.1. GTDB lineage: Bacteria > Bacillota_I > Bacilli_A > Erysipelotrichales > Erysipelotrichaceae > Bulleidia. The sequence continues at coordinate 721 of CALBJM010000397.1, forward strand.
TTCATTTATAAAGAAGAGCACAATGAATGTGGAAAATAGAACAATCAAAGAAGTAGAAGAATAGTGCATGGCATGCAGATAACGTGTGATATTTGCAAAAGAGAAAAATGCATAATACAGTAATGCGAATCCTATGGAAAGGATGAGCTTTAAGTTGCGGTGTAAAGAAATCGTGGTATAGAAAAATATAACAAGTGCAATCGAAGCGTAGATGGAGCAGAGCACAAAAGTATTTAACATATTAGGTCTCCATGAGATATTTTGCATATGCATGCAAAAATTCTTTTTTATAGTTTCTAGAAATATAAAGTGTTTCTAGTGTGATGAGTGTGATTTTGTCTTGTGCAATAGAATCAATGTATTTCATGTTGACTACGAAGCTGCTAGATAATTTAGAAAATGTATGAAGATTGTGCATATCTAATTGTTTGAGTGTTTTCCTCTCTTTTATAATGGAATGATTTGTTAAATGGATATTTAGATAATTGTGTGCTGATTCGAAGTATAAGATTTTTGTAATGGGTATTTGATATTTATCTGTTGTATAGGTGGACGTTATTGCTTTTTCGTACTTTAGTAGAGTTCTATCTAAGTCTTCGTCCAAGTGATCTTTTCGTATAAATCCAAAAACATCAAATGCGAAGGAATGAAACACAAGGTTGTTATGATTTGTACAAAATACGATTTTAGCATCTGGAAGTTTTTTCTTGATTTCTGCAGCAACTTGAAAACCATCTTGTTCACCAATTTCAATATCTAGAAAATATAGATCTGCTTTGTCGTTTAGTATCTGACTATTCCAAGCAGAAAAGCTATTTATAACAAGTGATAGCTTCTTCTTTTTTATAGCTTTTACAATGTTTTCTCTATCTAATTGTGAATCATCAATAATGCATATTTTGTTCATATTTTAATTATATATAAAACTATGGTTTACACTTGCATATTTGTCCCAAAAAAAGCGTATTCTTCCCAGCAGTATTTTATGGATGAGGGAAGTCGATATAATGAGCGTAACAAAAGATTTACGGAGGATTTAACTATGAAAAAGAAAGCTATTATGTTTTTGTGGATTGTTGACGATGCATGTACAGCCAATACATGCAGAAGGAACGGTTCCGTATGGAAGAGTTTGTAGTTGTGGTAAAGGAATGTATCAAGTGGTTTCTAGGAGTGAAGGTGCTTGGTACAACTATAGGGAAGTGAAGTGTAATAGTCATACGTATGGTACAGATATCATACAAAAAAGAGATATTCACATTACGTATAAATGTAATGCATGTGGCAAAGGATACACTTCTACTGCTACACAACAAAAGCGAATATATCATGGATACGATAATTAATTGGAGGTGGATGGAATGTCCACCTCTTTTTGGAAAAGAGAAATACTTATGAAACTAAGAAATGTAAATAAAACATATCATAATCAAAAAACAACAATAGATGCATTACATTCTATTGATCTTGATTTTTCCACTACAGGCATTGTTATACTCATTGGTGAGAGTGGTTGTGGAAAGACGACACTTTTGAATTGCATAGCTAAAGAGATGGCGTTTACCGGTACTATAGAAGATATTCCGAATTTTGACTATTTGACACAGGATTTTCGTTTAATAGAAGATTTATCATTTTTTGAGAATTTATATCTTGTATCTAAAAATAAGAAAAGAATATCAGAGTATTTGGACATGTTTGAACTTTCTGTACAAGAAAATAAAAAAGTAAAGTATTTATCCAATGGTCAAAAAAAGAGAGTGCAATGTATTCGCGCCCTATTACATAAACCAGGTATGTTGTTGTGTGATGAGCCCACTGCTTCATTGGATCGAGAGAATTGTGAAGTTATCATGGATGCTTTAAAGAAACTATCAAATAAAATGTTGATTATTCTTTCAACGCATGATGAAGAATTGTTAGCATATGCAGATAGGATCATTCAAATGCAAAAAGGTACAATTGTTTCTGATCGTATCATTCATACAATGCCACAGTTACAAAATGGGTTGCCAATGAAAAGACATGCATTATTTACGACTTGTGAGTTGTCTGTGAAAAGAATTTGTTCTAGATTTTGGGATAGTATAATGCATATTCTTTGCTTTTTGCTTTCTATATTGATGTTGTTTTGTGGAATTGATTTATATATCTATGTGAATAAACAAAGTGCTTATGCAAATGTGTTTAAGAATGGTCAAAATTTAATTGTTTCTGTTCCAAATTCAAGTGAATATACAACAGAAACATACTCTTCTGGATATACAAAACTGTATTCGAATCTTACAGTAGAAGATTTATTTAGTGTGAATCAAATTCGTGAAGTGATAGGACAAAATCCTGAAATCATAGGTGTAGAAAGCTTTAATAGTGCACAATATAAACAAGACGATGCATTAGAAGAAAATGATTTAAAAGCGTATTATGCAATTCGCATTCATAATGAAGAGAGTATACGAGATCTTGAAGTTCCCGCTAAACCCTTAGAGTCGCCTTTTATGGTAAGCAATGCCTATGATGCATCAAGCTTGTCTAGCAATGATCAATATTGGGATGCGTATGCTAATTATCCAGATTATCGCATTCAAGCATTTGATATTACGAATGGATATCAAGATTTGCCACTGATATGTGGAAAAATGCCAAAGCAAGGTGTTGTTTTAAGTGAAAATGCAGCAGATATGTACATTCGTTTAAATGGCTATACAGACTATGATCAAATTCTTGGAAAGAAACTGAAAATAGCTTTAGTTGGAATGCAAAATGGGTATAAAAATCTTTTTAAAGATGAAAGTCAAACTGTAATTACTTATGCGGATACAGCAGAACCAGAAGGTTTTTGGTTTGATACAGTAGATGTTGTTATAGATGGTGTAAGTAGTGTGGAAAATGCATATTGTACTATGGTATTTTTTGGTGAAGAGTATGGAAATGATCCAATCTTTCAGCACTACGTGAAGGACTTACAGTATGTGAAATTTCAATATGTGCGTTTTATAGTGAAACCTGGCAGTGATTATGCAGCTTTAGCAAAGAAAATCAATGATGCATTTCATAAACCAAACGTAAAAGTCATGCAATATCAAGGACAAGGTGTTGGAAAAGATCAAAAATTTTATCAGTCTCCCTTAGGTTTTGGCCTGTATGGTGTTGCTTTTTTTTTGCATGGTTGTGCTTTTACAAGTGTTATGGTTTTGGTTTAGTAGAAAAAGATTGATAAAAGAGGCGAAAATTCTTCAAACATATGGGTATTCTATGGCGATAGAATGTGTTGTGCGAAATGGCTTAATGAGTGTGTGTAGTGGAATTTTTGCATTTTGGATAGTGCATCCAATGATAACGGTTGTGAATGAATTTGCGAAAAAGCAGTTTTATCAACAATTTATGCAGATGAATGGCGTATTATTGCTAGGTATCATTGTTGTGTATAGTGGCTTTATTTGTGGTATAGAATGGATGGCCATAGGGCATCATGATTCACATTGATGGGGCTTCAAAAGCCTATGGAAAACAGATCATTTTAGAAAATATAGCCCTCCATATTGAACAACCAGGTATGTATTTTTTACTAGGAAAGTCAGGTAGTGGAAAAACTACATTATTGAATATTCTTTCTGGCTATGATGATTTTGATGCTGGTGAAATACATGTGCAAGGAAGCGTGGTTTCTATTTTTCAGAATTATGAACTCATTGATGCATTGAATGTGTATGAAAATATATTTTTGGGAAGAAACGTCGATAATGAAGATCTTTCTATATTAGACAGTATGCATATTACAGAGTTGTTAAAGCAATATCCAAAAGAATTAAGTGGTGGGCAGAAACAAAGAGTTTCTATTGCTAGAGCGATGGTTGCTAAAGCAGATATCCTTTGTTGTGATGAGCCTGCAGCAACACTGGATTTTGAAAATCGACAAGTTGTATTAGAAATATTGAGGAAATATGCAGAAAAACATATTGTCATTGTAGCGAGTCATGATGTGGATAGTGCAGTGAAATATGCGGATGGAATATATCGAATTGTGAATAGACAGCTGCAGTATGTAGATGTGTCTCATCATCTAAATAGAGTTTGTTTGTCTGAAAAGCAACCCGTATTTAATCGACAGCAATTGAATAGATTTTTCAGAAAAATCAATCATAAAACGAGTTGTTTATTTCATTGCGTGTGCATTGTTCTTTTGATCATTTTGCAAAGTTTATGTATTGTGGAAAATACTCTTTTTTCAATCCCAGATACGCATCTTTCATTGAACGCAAATATGATACGTGTTGAAGTAAAGAATCAAGAAGCAGTACAAAAAGCACAGCCATGTATAAAGGTGAATTCTATATTTGAGAATACAAATGAATATAGTGTAAATGTGTATCCTTATATTAGTAATCCTCAACAATTAAAGATTACAGGAAAATTGCCACAACATACAGATGTTTTGGTCAATCAAAATGTTGTTCGTGAAGTATTAAATGGGGTATGGAAGAATAAAGAAATAACAATGTGTTTACAGGTGATTCCATATATTTATCGTGTAAATGCTAGGGTGTGCGGTGTTGTAGAGGAAGTGGATACAGATGAAATGCATGTGTATTATGACGAACAAGGTATGGAAGAGTATATGCATACAGTTTCACTTTCGGATGGACGTACATTGAAAGACTTATTTCAGGAAAATAATACGTATTTTGTGAAACGAGTGGCATATGAAAAATTGAGAAATACATTAGATAGGTTGAATGAAAATCCTAATATTGATGCGCGTAGTGAATTCTTAGAAGAAAAGCAGAAGCAGAAGGAAGAAATGCAGGCATATCGTTATGTTTGCGTAAGTGGTATTGTGGTAATTGTTTTATTGACGCTTATTTTTGTTTTTGTTTTCACCAAAAAAGAAATGGAGTGTCAAATGAAAGGATATGTAGTGATGATTGCTAATGGTGTGGATGAAAAAGCTATTCGAATGGCATATCTGAAGATTAAAGAGAGTGGAATCATTTTGTTTTGTTTTGTGGATGGCATTGTGCTTTTCTTGTTAGGAAAAATAATTCATTTTCCGTGGATTATCGTGTTTGGGTATTTTGTTGGTATTGTTGTTTTAAGTGCAGGTGTAAGTTTGTGGATGTTTCAAACGAGTATAAAAAAGCATGTGGCATGTACGTTGAAAAGTGAGGTGTAATATGAAAAAGCAAGTACTTTGTGTGTTGTTTCTTACTGGATGTGCCGTCTTGCAACCAAAGAAAGTTTCTACAGTTTCATCACAGACTTTAAAACAAAAAACAATAGAGCATTGTTCGTGCGGTGGATCTTATCAATTGCTTGATAATACAGTTAATAAAGTGAAAATAGAAAATGAACAGATATGCACGAGTCATCCTTGGGGAACAGATCTTGTGTTGCGTGTAACAACAATGTCATTATATGGGTGCGATATGTGTGGAAAGGTATACGAAAAAGCAGTTACAAAAGAGGAAGTTGAGTGCCATGGATTTGATGATGCAAATGGAAGCAAATAACAACCTGATAGAATGTAGCGTGATATAATATTTGCACTATGGCAAAAGAAAAAACGTATTCACCAATGATGCAGCAATATCTCAAAGTTAAAGAAAACTATCAAGATGCTTTAGTGTTTTATAGAATCGGTGACTTTTATGAGATGTTTTTTGAAGATGCTAAGATTGCATCAAAAGAGTTAGATTTAGTATTAACAGGAAAAAATGCAGGCGTAGAGGAGAGAATTCCAATGTGTGGTGTTCCGCATCACGCAGTTTCCTCGTACATACAGCGTTTAGTTGTAAGAGGATATAAGATTGCTATCGTAGAACAGGTACAAGATCCAAAAGAAGCAACAGGGATTGTCCAACGCGATGTGATTCGTGTAATTACACCTGGTACAGTCATGGATGAAATTACAGATGAAAAGTCATCTGTGTATCTTGCTTCTGTAGTGGATTATGGTTATGGATATTCTATAGCATTTGTAGAAGTGTCTACAGGGGAAAATTATGTAGAGAATTGCGAACATAAAGATAGTGTATTGTTACAATTGATATTAAAGAATAATGCACGAGAAGTTGTTGTACATAAAGGTTTTCGAGAAAAAATCCTGAAGCAATTGCGGAACATGCAAGTGACGATTTCTTATTGCGAAGATGATTCTATCAAAGAAGAATATTTGCCTTTGTGTGAGAACGTAGTTAAAGACTATGATCGTAAGGCATATGGCATGATGCTGCACTACTTAGAAGAGACACAGAGACATATGCTTTCACACTTACAGCCATGTACTGTGGAAAGTGAAAATGGTTCATTGTATATGGACTATTCAACACGGATGAATCTAGAATTGACAAAACCGTTACATG
>CALBJM010000398.1 GCA_937893225.1 uncultured Erysipelotrichaceae bacterium
GAAAGTTGATCACGCAGCCATTGTATTGCAGAACCACAAACGAAAATCGATCCCTCTAATGCATATTGTATCTTTCCTTGCACGCTGCAAGCGATAGTCGTTAACAAGCCATTATCCGTATGCATTGGCGTTGACCCTGTATTCATCAACAAAAAACCACCCGTACCATATGTATTCTTGATACTTCCAGCTTCAAAGCAAGATTGTCCAAACAAAGCAGCTTGCTGATCCCCAGCAATAGAAGCAATAGGCACTTCTTGTTGAAAGAAATGATATGGTGCTGTATATGCATAAATATGAGAAGAATCATGTACTTCAGGCAACATGGACATTGGTATATGCATGATATTACATAATTCTGCATCCCATTGTAAGGTATAAATGTTATACAATAACGTACGAGAAGCATTTGTATGATCCGTAGCATGAACTTTGCCACCACTTAAGCAATATACGAGCCAACTATCAATCGTCCCTGCTAACAATCTTCCCTCTTCTGCTTTTTGTTGTCCACCTTCTACGTGATCTAATATCCAACGAATCTTCGTTGCAGAGAAATACGGATCAATACGCAATCCTGTTTTCTTTTGAAACAAATCAGCATAGCCTTGTGATTCTAATTGGTTACAAATTTCATCTGTTTGACGGCTTTGCCACACAATGGCATGGTAAATGGGCATACCTGTATATTTATCCCAAACAAGTGTCGTTTCACGTTGGTTGGTAATGCCAATTGCTTCTACTTCTGTAGGATCAATATTATGATTTAATAAACACTCACTCATACAAGCTAAAACAGCTAGCCAAATTTCATTTGCATCATGTTCTACCCAACCTGGTTTCAAAAAATATTGTGTAAATTCTTTTTGAGAAAGGGAAACGATATTTCCTGAATGATCAAAAAGAATTGCACGTGCAGATGTAGTGCCTTCATCAATTGCCATGATATATTTTTTCATAGAATATACTCCAAGATTACCTTCATTGTACACCAAAAGAAAAGAGAAGTACCTAGAATATCTAAGTACTTCTTCAAAGTATCTATTCTTCAGCAGCCTGACGACGAATTTCTGCTTGCGCTGCAGCCAAACGAGCAATAGGCACACGATATGGAGAACAAGATACATAATTCAAACCTACCGCATTAAAGAATGCAATGGAAGCAGGATCTCCTCCATGTTCACCACAAACACCTAAATGGATGTCTTTGCGTGTTGCTCTGCCATTTTCAGCAGCCATCTTGATCAATTGACCAACAC
>CALBJM010000399.1 GCA_937893225.1 uncultured Erysipelotrichaceae bacterium
AGCTGGAATTGCAGCAAAAAAATATGATGAAGACGAAAGTTTTAAGCATTTATTGTTGATCCAAGATGATGCTTCAAATATTTCAGAATGGTTTGATAAAAATGAAGTTGATGTCATTCATCTTAATTTTTCAGATCCATGGCCAAAAAAACATTATCATAAAAGAAGATTATCCTCTTCAAAGTTTTTGGAAATGTATAAAACCGTTTTGAAAGAAGATGGAAAAATTTTAATGAAAACGGACAATAAAGACCTATTTGAAGACAGTGTCTTGTATTTTTTACAAAATGGGTTTACATTGACTGATTTTTCTGTGGACTTTCGTAGAGAAGAACATCCAGAAGATGCAATTACAGAATATGAATCGAAATTTATGGCAGAGGGATTACCAATCTATAGATTATGTGCCGTAATCGATCATAGAAATGCGCATATATGAAAAAAAGAATATTAGTATTCATAGCAGCTATTCTATTATTGAGTGGATGTTCCACAAAAACGATTGATTTACAAAACACTATAAATCAAGCTTTAGCAGAGAGTACTGCAGAAAAACTGTTTAGCAATAATATGAATAAACAATTATATTCCTATTATTTGCCCACAAATATTGGAAGGTATCAATCAACACAATCTACAAATGTTTTCTGTGATCGTGGTAGAAAATTTATCATGAATTTGAATGTTGCAAATATCATTCAAGATGCATATTATAAAGACCAAGAAGCAGAGCAAGCAACTTCATTTAAAGAGCCTATTGCGCAATTGGATGGTGGCTATGCAGATGGTCAAGAGTCTTATCATGCTTATACAGTATCTGTTTATGATCAGCAAGGTTACTATATTACTGTATTTGAAAGTGATGTCGTAGAATTCTACGCCGTAAGCAATGCATGTAGTGTTGCTGCATTATGTAAAGATATGATGCGTATTGCGAGAAGTTTGAAGGTTAATGTTACAGAAGTGAAGAATATGTATTCCAACAAAAAAACTGTAGATTATAAGAGTGAAAAAATTGAATTGTTTGAACAACTCGTTCCAGAAAGTGGTAGGGTCGAAGAACTCTTTGATAATAAAAACGATGATACAGATGATGCATCTGAAAAGAATGAAGATGGTCCAAAACAAATCACAAATGCGGAAGACGCTATAGAATAGCGTAAAAAAACAATTATTTTATGGTATGATTATTCATGGAATAAAGTAATTGTAAGAAGGGAGACTATTATGCTCAAAAAGTTACAAAATCTTTTATTTGAAGAAGATGAAGATATTGAAGATGAAGAAGATGAAATAGAAGAACCACGACATCATCATGCAAAAGCTGAACATGAAAGAGTCGTTCATCAAGCTTCTCCTATTCAACAAGAGCCTACTTTTGCACAACCTAAACCAGTTATGCAAGAAGAACCTCAACCATCTATGAAGAGT
>CALBJM010000400.1 GCA_937893225.1 uncultured Erysipelotrichaceae bacterium
TCCCCTACAAAAATGACGATTATTCATCGTCATTCTCTTTCTTATTCAATTCATTCACCATATACATCATGGTTTCTCCAGCATTTGAAGACGATTCTTCTTTTCCTGTATTATCTAAAGACTTATTTTCTTTTATTGAATTATCAGAATATCCATACTCATCTAAATCAAAGTCAGCTTTCTTTTCTGGTGCATACACACTTTGTAGATACCATTTCAACATCTTTTTTTCATTCATTGCATCTAATACATGATATGCCATTTTCCACATCCAAATTAATTTTTTCTTTAATGGAACGTGTTCTGTAGAATGCGAACCATCATGCTTGCGATATTTCATCAATGATTCAGAGATGAACTTTATATGTCCAGCTCTCTCACTCATTAAGCCAATCCATTGATCATGCATCGCTACTGTTTTAGGCATAGGTGTAATAAATGGAACAAGGTCTTTACGAAATGCCATACAACTACCCTGATAACAATTTATACAAAGATTTTTAATAAATCCCATTTTCACTTTTCTATCTTTAAATAAATCATTTCCTAAAGATTGTAATGCATCATCTACATATTCACAATTGTGCATAACCGTTAAAATTGTAGAATCTGACTGAAAAGCTTCCATTACTCTTTGTACTTTATTATTCTCCCAAACATCATCTTGATCAGATAGAAAGATAAAGTCTTTACTACAATGTAATATAGCATTTTCAAAATTCGATATTACACCTTTTTCTTCCCATTCATAGACTTTAATAATGTCATATTTATCATGATATTCTTTCAATATTTGTAAAGTATTATCTATAGAATCATTGTAAGAAATTACAATTTCATCCATTTCATCTAATTGAGAAAGAATAGAATCCAATTGTTCTCTTAAATACTTCTCACCATTATAAACAGCCATCGCAACGGATATATTCATATTCATTCTCCAATCTCTTGATAATTTCATCAAATTGCTTATTTACTACATCTTCATCAAAGTACTTCAAAAATACTTCTTTTGTAGTATTTCTCATATCATGATAGTTTTTATCATGCATAGAAAGTAATGTATCTAAACTCTTTTGCATATCTTTTCTATCAATATTGATTCCAATCTTATATTGATCAACAATCTGTTTTGTATCTCCTTGAATCGTATTGATAATTGGTAATCCGTGACTCAAATAATCCAAAGATTTCATTGTTAATCCTACAAAAACAGCTTCTTTCATGATATTTAAGCCAAAATGACAATGTGCATAAATTTCTTCCTTTATTTTTTCTTCATACACAATGCCATGATATGTAAATGGAATATCATTTTTCTTTAATTCATCTAAAAATGCATCACCATTTTCTCCTGTACCAATAATATCAAGAAATACATTTTTCTTTTCATTTACAGACTTCAAAAAAGAAACGATCAAATCAATATCTACAATATGATTGATAGACCCACAATACAAAAAATGAATTGTATCTTCCATACTATCAAACGTATCAAGCACTCTATTTGGCTGTGCCAAATACACTGTATGCATCTTAGAAGCATCTATAAACCCATGTAACTCTTTTTTAAACAAATCACATTCTGTTGTAACAATATCAGCTTCATGTAGAGAATCATTTCTAACATTTCTCCAAAGATTCAATATCGGAGAAGCTAGACTTTTCAATGTATTTGATATTGGTAAACTTTCTGGCCACATATCTAATACATCAAACCACATTTTGACATTTGGATGACTTTCTTTATATTTTCCAAACTCTTTGACCATGCTATTAGGAGGTACCATAACATAAATCGCAGAAACATCTGTATGTTTCTGTGCCTCTTCTACACAAGCTTTGGCAAACAAAGCATGAGAATGCATTCTTTCATACGACAAATTCTTTTTATATGCATTTGCATGTAAGTAATGCACGTTTGATCGTTTATTTGTATAGTATTCTTTTTTCACATGATCAAAATCCGCAAAATAGATCATAGTTTCATAACCATTTCTCTCAAATGCGGACTGTATATATTGAATACGAATGTTATAGTCATCGTATGTGTCAAAAATAAGTGCTTTTTTCATATAACTGCTTTAACTGTATCTAACATCGTTTTAAGTTCATTCCATATACTAAAATGCTTAATTGAATCTAGATTATATCGCATTTTATCTGGCAATACATCTTGAATGTATGCTTTATCTGGGTCAGATGCATTTTTCAATATTTCATCTTCATCTTTATACCGAATAGATGCAATAGAAGTAATACCTGCTGGTAATAATAGTGTCGCATACATTTCATCTGTATATGCATTGACATATTTTACTACTTCTGGACGGGTTCCTACAAATGTCATATCACCAGTTAATACATTGATCAATTGTGGTATTTCATCTAGTCGTACGTGACGAATCTTTTCACCAACGCGTGTGATTCTAGCATCATTTCCTACAGTAACCAAACTTCCCTTCTTTTCCGCATCATTTACCATAGTACGGAACTTAAAGATTCTAAAGTGTTTTCCATATGTTGTTACACGTTCTTGTCTAAAAAAGATTGGACCTTTAGAGTCTAATTTGATCCAGATAGAAACAATGAAAAATATAGGAGAAAGCAAAATTAAAAGAAGTAAGGACATTACTATATCAAAAATACGTTTTAATACTAAAGATAAAACATGTTTTCTTAATACTTCATAATAAGGTCTTACCTTATCATTTCTCATATATTCTGGTAATTTGTCCCAACTTCTTAACATCATAATAATTTCATTTCTTTCAATGTATTTTTAAATGTATCAATAACGATCTGTACATCTTCATCACTTAATTTTGTATGCAATGGTAATGTAATTTCATTGTGATACAAATTATATGCATTAGGATAATCCTGTATATCAAATCCTAATGCTTTATATGCACTCATCATTGGTAATGGTTTGTAGTGCACATTTGTAGCTACACCTTGTTCTGCCATTCTAGTAATGATTGCATTTCTTTCCTCAACACTAATATGTGGAATACGAACCAAATACAAATGACCACTAGAATGATAATTTACACCACTATGCACAATATGTTCAATACCCATTTCATCCATTGCCTTATCATATTGTGCAATAATTTCATATCTTCGTTCAACTAATGATGGATATCTCTTCAATTGCACCAAACCAATAGCAGCCATAATATCTGTCATATTACACTTATACCAAGGCCCTACAATATCATACTCCCAAGCACCAGCCTTTGTTTTTGCCAATGCATCTTTACTCTGTCCATGCAAAGAATACAATTGATACAAATGATACAATTCTCCATCATCGATACCTTCAATACTCTTCCATACAGCACATCCACCTTCTGCAGTCGTTAAATTCTTTACCGCATGAAAAGAAAATGACGTAAAATCCGCTAAATCTCCAACATGTACACCATTTCTTGTAGCCCCAAAAGCATGTGCGCCATCTGCAACAACTATAACTCTACCAATCGCTTTTTGAATCGCATTAGAAGGATGAAATAAATCCTTCTTTTTATTCACGATTTCATAAATCCGATCATAATCACAAGGCACACCACCAAGATCTACTGGAACAATAGCCTTCGTCTTCTCAGTAATCGCTTCTTCTAACGCAGCATAATCCATTTCTACAGAATCCACTTGAGAGTCCACAAACTTCACTGTAGCCCCTACATGAATAGCAGCAGAAGCACTAGCTGTATATGTATAAGCAGGGACAATCACTTCATCCCCTTCTCCAATTCCAAGAACTCTAAAATTCAATTCTTCTGCAGCAGTAGCACTATTCAAACAAACTACATTCTTTACATGTAGATATTCCCCAATATTCTTTTCAAACTGCTTTGTTCTTGGACCAGTTGTAATCCAACCACTTCTTAAAGCATCAGCAACTTCATGTATTTCTTCCTCTGTAATATCAGGAGGAGAAAATGGAATAGGTTTACTCATCGTTATCACTTCCTTCAGCTATTTTTATACGATTCCAATTCCTCTTTTGTAAAAAATTGTTTTCCAATTTTTTCATATTTAATATTCTTTAAAGCAAAATCCTCAGTAATAAGAGTTAAATTGCAACTATAGTATGGATCACCTTTTTTCAAGAAATCATTATATCTTTCTACAAATCTTGCAATCTCTCTTCTAAATCTCTTCTGCTTTTCTTCAGTATCTTCCATTCCTCTAGATTTTGACTCATAGTGATGGAAACATGCATATGGATTATATACAACAAGTTTGTTCTTTTCTCTTGCTCTTAAAC
>CALBJM010000401.1 GCA_937893225.1 uncultured Erysipelotrichaceae bacterium
TGATTGTGATCCAAGTATTGATCGTAAAGACTACAAAGAACTTCCACAAAAGAACATTGATACAGGCATGGGTCTAGAAAGACTTGTTTGCTTCTTACAAGATGGTGAAACAAACTTTGATACAGACTTGTTCTTGCCAATTATTCATGCTACAGAAAAATATGCAAAGCACACATATGATGAGTCAGAATATAAAATGGCATATCGTGTCATTGCTGACCACATTCGTACAGTAACATTTGCATTGGCAGATGGTGCAATGTTTTCTAATGAAGGTAGAGGCTATGTATTAAGAAGAGTTTTGCGCAGAGCTGTTCGCTATGGTATCAAGCTTGGTATTGAAGAATCCTTTATGTACAATCTTGTGAAAGTTTGTGCAGATAATATGAAGGATTACTATGGTTATGTAGAAGATAAAGTCGATCTTGTTTCAAAGCTTGTGAAGAATGAAGAAGAAAGCTTCCATAAGACATTGGCAAATGGTGAAGCACTTTTGAATGATGCATTAAAACAACATGCAGATACAAAGCAATTACCAGGTGAAGTTGTTTTCAAATTGTATGATACGTATGGCTATCCAAGAGAACTTACAGAAGAAATTGCACAAGACAATGGATACACGATTGATGAAGACGGCTTTGCTTCTGAAATGCAGGCACAAAAAGATCGTGCTAGAGCTGCTAGAGGCAATGAACAATCCATGCATGGTCAATCTGCAGATTTGATGGATTTCACACAAGAAAGCAAGTTTACAGGTTACACGGATACGCATTCTACAGGTACTGTGATCGGGTTATTTAAAGATGGCGTGAAAGTCGATGCATTGAGTGATGAAGGGGATGTTATCTTAAGTGAAACATGCTTCTATGCTGAAAGTGGTGGTCAGTGTGCAGATACTGGTAAAGTATGGAATGAAACATTCCATGCGGAAGTTAGTGATGTACAAAAAGCACCGCATAAACAACCATTGCATCATTTGACAAATGTTTCTGGTACATTACATATTGGAGATGTGTTAGAAGGCGAATATAACTATGCTGATCGTCAAAGAACACGTGCAAACCATTCTTCCTTGCATTTACTGCAAGCTGCTTTAAAGCAAGTATTGGGTGACCATATAGCACAGGCTGGTTCTTATAACTGTCCATCTTATGGTAGATTTGACTTTACACATTTTGAAAAGCCAAGTGATGAACAACTCAAAGAAGTAGAAAGAATCGTCAATGAAAAGATCAATGCATCTTTACCTGTTACAACAGAAGTCATGGCAATTGAAGATGCAAAGAAGACAGGTGCTACAGCTTTATTTGACGAAAAATATGGTGATGAGGTACGTGTCGTATCCATGGGAGATTTCTCTAAGGAGTTCTGTGGAGGAACACATGTCGATAACACAAATGATCTTGGTGTATTCCGCATCATTTCTGAAGAATCTGTAGGC
>CALBJM010000402.1 GCA_937893225.1 uncultured Erysipelotrichaceae bacterium
AATTCTGGGGCTAATGTTAACGTTTTTTTGGGACAAAATCATTTTTGCTTGACAATCAAGCAAAATATATTTCATCTAATGGAACATCCCAAGGATCACATTCGATATGGTCTACCATTTGTTCTTTATACGCAATCCCAATTTTTCTTTGACATACTTGTAGAACAGAATCATAAAAGCCTTTTCCATAACCACATCTGTTTCCTTGATGATCAAAAGCAGCTAAAGGAACGATCATCAAATCTATACAATGTAAATCTACGATGTGCGATGTAATTGGCTCTAAAATATGAAAATATCCTTCTTGTAGATCCTGCCAAGAATGTATTTCATAAAACTGTAACGTCTTGCCACAAACTTTAGGCACACAGATTTTTTTATGCAATGCTAAACAAAGATCTATAATTGCATGTGTATCAACTTCATTTCCAAAACTTACATAACAACCTACACACTTTGCATTTTGAATTTTTGAAACAAGTTGTTGGTAAATACGATTCGCTTTATCTATTCTTTCTGATTGCGTTAGGTTCTTTCTATTCTTTAGACCATAATTTCTCGCTTCTTGCTTTTTCATATTTCATAAAAAACACTGTGTTTTCACAGTGCTTATCCAATAGAATTTGTAAAATCGATTTTCATCAATTGGTTTAATTCAACAGCATATTCCATAGGCAATTCTCTCGTAAATGGTTCTAAAAATCCCATAACGATCATTTCTGTCGCCTGTGCTTCAGATAATCCTCTACTCATTAAATAGAATAATTCGTCCTCGCTGATTTTGGAAACCTTTGCTTCATGTTCAATCGTAGCAGAATCACAATCATTCACATTTAAAGGAATCGTATCACTTCTAGACTTGTTATCTAAAATGAGCGTATCACATTCTATCTTTGTACGTGAATTTTTTGCCTTAGGGGTAAAACGAATCCAATCGCGGAAGTTTGTAATGCCACCATTACGAGAAACGGACTTAGAAACAATAGAAGAAGTCGTATGCGGTGCAAGATGGATCATCTTAGCTCCTGTATCTTGGAATTGCCCTGCAGAACCAACCGCAATGGAAATGCACATTCCATGCGCATATTCTCCAGCCAAAATACATGCTGGATATTTCATGGAAATACGTGAACCGATATTTCCATCGATCCATTCCATTGTGCCATGTGCTTCTACTTTTGCACGCTTTGTAACAAGGTTCAAAATATTGCCACTCCAGTTTTGTACAGATGAATAACGGCATTTTGCTCCTTTTCCAACAAACACTTCTACGACAGCTGCATGCATAGAATCTTTAGAATATTGTGGCGCAGTACAACCTTCTACATAAGAACATTCAGCACCATCATCTACAATAATGATAGAACGTTCAAACTGCCCCATTGATTCTGAATTGATTCTAAAATAGGACTGTAATGGCTTTTCTAATTTCACTCCAGGAGGTACATAAATAAAAGAACCACCAGACCATACTGCACTATTTAATGCTGCCAATTTATTATCGCTTGGCGGTACGATCGTTGCAAAATACTTTTTAAATATTTCTGGATATTCTTTCAAAGCAGAATCAATATCTAGGAACAATACCCCTTTTTCACGAACTTCATCCAACATGTTATGATAAACAGCTTCAGATTCATATTGTGTTGTTACTCCAGCCAAATACTTACGTTCTGCTTCTGGAATACCTAATTTTTCAAATGTATTCTTAACTTCCTCAGGTACATCATCCCAGCTTTTTTCTGCTTCATCACTGACTTTTTTATAATATGTAAAGTCTTGGAAATCTATATCACTTAGATCTGGCCCCCAAGATGGCATATCCATCTTCTCGAATTGATGAAAAGCATTGACTCTGAATTCAGTCATCCATTCTGGTTCATTTTTCCAAGCAGAAATTTGTCTAACAATATCTTCTGTTAAGCCTTTTCCTGTTTCATGGATCGTTTTTACATTGTCATCATGAAAACCATATTTATAATCATCTTGTGAAGAAAGAACATCCTCATTCTTTAATTCGCTCATTTCTTTTCCTCACTTTCTTCAATCATTTGATCAATTGCTTTCCAACCAATCGTTGCACATTTAATACGATTAGCTTGTTTATAGACATTTTTCATTGCTACAGCTTCTTCTAAAACATCTGGATCATATTCTTTGGCATCGATCATATTGAAATATTGTTGAATGATTTCTTTGGCTTCTGCAACAGATTTTCCCTTAAGAAGATCTGTCATCATCGATGTAGATGCAGTAGAAATCGTACATGCTACACCATCAAAACGAATATCTTCGATCTTTCCGTCTTTGATCTTAGACTGTACTGTAATATCATCAATACAACTATCCGAAGCCATATGCACACTATTGTAGTCTGCTGCATCCTTTAATAGAGAATGATTATGTGGATATTGGTAATGATCCATGATCAATTCTCTTAATATTTCAGGGTCGTTTAACATATCATTTGTATCACTCATAATTCACCTCTAGAAGAAAATTCCTACACAATTTTCTAATGTAATTTCTTTACATGCGTCCACGAAACGATCAATTTCCTCTTTAGTATTGTAAAAATACAAAGAAGCACGAATCGTTTGATCTGTTCCAATAATATTGTGCAAGATCTTTGCACAATGGTTTCCAGATCTTACCGCAATGTTTTTATTTGCTAAAAAACCTGCAGCATCTTGTGCAAAAATACCTTTCGCATTGAAATCGATTGGACCAGAAACATTATCCGGATTATAAATCTCAATATTCTCTAATTGCGATAGTTTTTTTATAGCATATGCACGCAATTCAAGTTCATAAGCATGAATATTATCCATACCAATAGACAATAAATACTCAATTGCCGCACCGCATCCAATCACACCTTCGATATTTGGCGTACCTGCTTCAAATTTGATAGGCGTGTCTTTGAGAAGCATCTCACCATCCTTATTAAACCGTGCATTCATATCTCCACCATAGAACACAGGTTCCATTTCATCTAATAACTGCTTCTTGCCATAAAGAATTCCTACACCGCCTGGCCCACACATTTTATGTGCAGAAAATCCTAAGAAATCCACATCTAGGTCTTTTACATCAACAGACATATGAGGTACGGATTGCGCACCATCGACTACGACCAATGCGCCATAGGAATGAGCAATCTCACATATTTCTTTAATTGGCTGAACAGAACCTAAAACATTTGTAACTGCTGCTATAGAAACGACTTTTACGCCTTCATGCATAGATTTCCTAAACGAATCAACCGTAATATTAGCTTGAACATCCGTTTCGATATATTCAATTTGAATACCTATCTCTTCTTGTAATTTAAACCAAGGTAATACATTACTTGCATGTTCTGCATATGTTAATAAAACAGTATCACCTTTTTTTAATTTTGGCTTTAATCCAAAAGCAATTTGATTCAAAGAATGTGACACATTATGTGTATAAACAACTTCATTACTATCGCAATGAATAAGTTTTGCCACAGACTTTCTTGTATCATCGTATAAACGATCATTCAATGCAGCAATTGCATAATCTCCTCTATGTACGTTAGAAGTATGTTTTGTATAAAAATCCACGACTGCATCAATTACGCATTGTGGTTTTAAACTCGTAGCTGCTGAATCAAAGTAAATAAGATCTGGATTATTTTGAAGCATTGGAAAGTCTTTTCTGATTTTATCAATGTCTAGCATAATTCCTCTAGCTTCCTTTCCATTTCTTCTTTTAATTTTTCTTTAAGTGCTTCATTATTTAAAGTTTCTGTAATAGGCATTAAATATCCTGTAGAAATCAATGAAGTGCATTGTTTTACTGACAAGCCTCTTGTCATTAAATAATACAGTTGATCTTCATCTACTCTACCTATGCTCATCGCGTGAGACGCCATGACATCGTTTTCGTCGATCAATAATTCTGGAAGAATCGTCGCATGACAGCCTGCTTCAAAGGAAAGTGCGCGGCTTGTTTGATGCGATTGAGAACCATGTGCCCCTTTAATAACTTTCCCAATAGCATCAATCATCAAATTTCCTTGCTTCATGACCACAGAATAGTTTTTCATATCTCCATACGTATGCGGTGCATAATTCACAACCTGCATACGATAATTTTTATCCGCATCGACCAATGAAGCTGAAGAAACCAAAGCATTAGCACCTTCTTCACGCAAAGCCACAAATGTTTCTCTTTTTGTAGAAGCACCATTGCATTCTCCATATGCTACAGTCAAAGACGCATTTCCTAAAACTTCATGTGTCTCATTTGCCTCAATTGGTGCCAAAGATGCATTCCAAAATAAATATGATACATGCGTATCCTTTTGTGCAAATGTACGAATGACTAATTTCTTAGCTTTTTCAATACGCACATATACATCACTATCCACAGAAGCATAAAATGTTAATTCAATATCACGATCCGAGTTGATTACATATTCGTTGTAACCTGCAGGCAAAACAATATCTGTACTTACATGAATCGCATTCATTATTTTCTTGCCCCAATTTCTGCAGCAGTACGAACTGCACAAGTACCAATTCCTGCAGATACCTTTCTTACATTTTGCTCTGCTTCTGATGCTGGTTGAACATTGTATTCTTGATAGATCCAGTCATAGCCTTCTTCATCAATTTTTTCAGCTAATTCACTACCACCTTCAACAACGATTTTTCCATTGACTAATACATGCGTGAATTCAGGCTTGATCAATTGATAAAATCTTTCATAATGAGAAACAACGATCATACTCATATTAGTCTCATTTTTCATCTTGTTTAATGCATCCGCAACGATATGCAATGCATCAACATCAAGTCCTGAATCGATTTCATCCAACATGCTTAAAGATGGTTTAAGCATTTCCATCTGTACGATTTCATTTCTTTTCTTTTCTCCACCTGAAAAACCTTCATTTAAAAAGCGATGTGCTAGATCTTCTTTCATCTCTAGATCTTTAATTGTCTTCTCCATTTCTTTAATAAATTTAAATAAAGAAATTGGCTGTTCTCTTCTTACGTTCATCGCAGCTCTTAAAAAGTCAGAGTTTGTTACACCAGGAATTTCTTGCGGATATTGCATAGCTAAAAATATACCTGCAACACTTCTTTCATTCACAGGCATTTCAAGAAGATTCTTTCCGTCATATATAATAGATCCTTCTGTAACTGTATACTTTGGATTTCCCATAATAGCAGCTAACAATGTAGATTTACCATTCCCATTAGGTCCCATGAGCGCATGGACTTCATTTTCATTTACTGTTAGATCAATACCTTTTAGTATTTCTTTTCCTTCAACCTCAACATGAAGATTTTTTATTTCTAATGTTTTCATAAATACACTTCCTTATTCCGGGCATTATTTTATCATTTTATTTTCATCATGTCTTGTAATGTGTTCTAAAATGTCTTCATATAACGTTCACATTCTAAAAATTGCTTTTAATCTAGCCTTGCAATATAATTAATAGGCTTATTTTAACAGGAGGATTTATGGGTAAATTCTTAAAGAAGAACTGGTTCGTAGTTCTTGTCGCAACATTATTTATTGGTGTTGTTGGATATTATATCTACGACACAAACAAAGGAAAACTCAAAGGAAAGAAAGTCGATGGAGAGGATGTTGTATATGAAGTCAATGGGCAAGATACAACAGCTTCAAAATTCTATGATGATTTGTACGCTTCTAGTGGAACAAGCAGTGCAACAGCATTGTTTAAACAAGCTGTTGCTGATGCATCTATCAACACAACTAGTGAAATGAAAGATAATGCTAAGAAGCAAGCAGAATCCATCAAGTCTAATTATCAGTC
>CALBJM010000403.1 GCA_937893225.1 uncultured Erysipelotrichaceae bacterium
GTCGGGTGTTTCTGTTGCAAACCAGATCGTTACAGTTTTTAATTTAGCAGTGTTTGGCAGCGTGTCAGCCGCTAGTATTTTCGGAGCACAATTTGCAGGAAAGGAAGATACAGACGGAGTTAGAAATTGTTTGCGATTTAAAGTAATTGTCGAATTGATTTTTGCGGGTATATTTATTTTTGCTTTTTTAGTATTTGGAAGAGACTTGATTAGTGTATTTATGAATACAGAACAAGATTCACCTAAAGATATAGCTACGACAGTAGCTTATGCGCAAACATATATTCAAATCATGACGATTGGATTTATTCCTTTTGCTTTGTCGCAATCTATTTCTTCTTCAATGCGTGAGGCAGGTGAAACGCGTTTGCCAATGATTGCTAGTGTTACTGCAGTCGTTGTAAATTTTATTGGAAATAGTATTTTGATTTTTGGCTTATTTGGCTTTCCTGCTCTTGGGCCTAGTGGTGCCGCAATAGCAACCGTTATTTCTAGATTTGCAGAATTACTAGTAATAGTTATCTTTGCATATGTGAATCGTACGCGGTTTAGTTTTTATCGGCATGTTTTAAAGAACTTTCAAGTTCCAATGGACTTAGTAAAATCTATTTGTATCAAAGGATTTCCTTTAGTGTTAAATGAAGTATTGTGGTCAATTGGCATGGCTATGATTACACAGTGTTATTCTACACGTGGAATTGAAGCTCTTGCTGCTTATAATATTTCTTCAACGATTACGAATTTATTCTTTGTGACAAATATAGCAATGGGAGATAGTATTTCTATTCTAGTTGGACAAAAATTAGGTGCTGGGCTAATTGAAGAAGCGGTGGATACGGATAGAAAATTGATCGTATTTAC
The DNA here is from genome assembly GCA_937893225.1 of uncultured Erysipelotrichaceae bacterium. Taxonomy (GTDB): domain Bacteria; phylum Bacillota_I; class Bacilli_A; order Erysipelotrichales; family Erysipelotrichaceae; genus Bulleidia. The sequence goes on from CALBJM010000403.1 coordinate 862, forward strand.
GTTAACGCTTGCTATCGTATTAGGTACTACTTTGATGTTTCTTGCACCATTGTTTCCAGATTTATATCAAACAAGTCATGCGGTTCGCGATACAGCAACCATTATGCTGCGTTTTGGAGGTGCATGTATGTGGATATCTTCTTTGTATAATGCATCTTATTTTACGTTACGATGTGGTGGAAAAACAATCATTACATTCTTATTTGATTCTTTTGGAACATTACTTGTATCATATCCTGTAGCTTTTTGTTTAGCACATTTTACACAATTGCCAGTACAGCATATGTATTTGATTGTGAGTATTGTTGATTTATATAAAGTGATATTAGGATTGATACTAGTACATAAAAGAATTTGGGTGAATAATTTAGTAGGTTAACACAATGAATAGAGCAAATGAACTGATTCAAAATTATGGAATGCGCCAACACCCGGAAGGTGGTTGGTTTATAGAAGGCTATACTGCACCATATATGTATCAAAGTGATAGAGAAGCGTGTGGAAGTATATACTTTCTACTTTCAGAAACAGATATTTCTCATTTCCACGTCATCGATTGTGATGAAATTTGGTATTATCACGAAGGGTGCGGAATGCTGATAACAATGATTGACCCTAATGGTAAAGTGAATGTTGTAAAACTAGGTATGGATATAGCCAATGATGAAAAAGCTATGGTCGTAATACCAAAAGGTGTGATATTTGCAGCAGAGAACCTAGACAATACGAGTTATACATTCGTGTCTTGTGTAACGACGCCACAATTTCGATATACTGGTTTTCGTTTAGTTAAAGAATCAGAAGTGACATGTGATATATCTAAAATGCATCATTTATTTATGGATGATGAACAAATTGATCATATGAATTTTTAACACCTATTTCATATAGGTGTTTTTCTTTTTTTAGAAAAGATGTTGAAATCTCAACAAGAAAGTGTATAATGAACTAACTTGTTGAAATTTCAACATTGGAGGACTATGAAAGAAAGTTTTGAAAAGTTTACAGTTTCCATTACCAATATTAGTAGAGTGATTCGTAAAATTGAAAATATTGAAATGGAAGCCTATAAGTTAAGAAGTGCACATGTAGAATGCTTGTATTATTTGTATGTAACAAATGTGAAAACAGCTGCTGAATTAGTTGAAAAGTGTGGTGAAGATAAAGCATCGGTATCTCGAACGCTAGAGTTTTTGGAAAAAAATGAATTTATAACACGTGATGAAACTAAA
>CALBJM010000404.1 GCA_937893225.1 uncultured Erysipelotrichaceae bacterium
TGTTGCTTTTGGATCCAACCCTGTCACAGGCTCATCTAATAACAACATATCTTCGCAAGCACACAATGCCCTAGCAAGCAATACACGCTGTTGTTGACCACCTGATAAAGTTTGATAGGACATATTTTTAATTCCTTCTATATGCAATTCTCGCATCCATTTTTGTGCTTTTTCACGATCTTTCACATTGTAAAAAAATCTATGTTTCAATGAAGATATATTTCCTGAAAGAACGATTTCTTTAACTGTTGCAGGAAATTCTTTCATCAATTCTGAGCGTTGAGGAAGATAGCCAATACGTCTATTTTGATTGTTATTTTCATAGAGAATTTCTCCAGATATACTTGGCAGTAAGCCTAAGATAGTTTTCATCAATGTACTTTTCCCCGATCCATTCTCACCAACGATTGCTAAATAATCTCCTTGATGTATTTTAAAATTGATATTCGATAAGATACTATTTTTTCCATATCCTATGGATAATTGATTACAACGCAAAGATATCATTTTATTTTAAAGCTTCCTTTAAAACTTCTAGATTATTTTTCATCACAGATAGATAAGTTGTCCCATTTTCTACATCCTGTGAAGTTGTAGATTGCATAGAATCAAGCGCAAGAATCTTTTGGTCTTTGGTCTTTGTATTTTCAACAATTGTCTTTGCAATTTTCTGGTCAGAATTCTCGATAGTTAAAACTGTCTTTAAATTTAGCGCATCTACTTTTTCCGCAAGAAATTTAATTGTTTCAAAACTTGCCTCAGATTCGGCAGAACAGCCTACAAACGCTGCATAGTAGTCCAATCCATAGTCATCAACCATATATCTAAATGGAAAACGATCTCCAAACAAAACCGTTTTACAAGTAGACTGATCCACTACATCTTGATAATCTTTATCCAATTCTTGTAAATCTGAAATATAATTTTCTGAATTCTGCTTATATACATCTGTATTATCTGGATCAATTTCACTAAGATTCTTTTCAATCGCATTTACAAGTACTTCTGCATTTCGAACAGAAAGCCAAACATGCTCATCATACTCTACTTCCTCTTCGTCTTCCTCTTTCTCTGCTTCCATACCTTCTTTGACTTCTTCCTCTTTAACAGAACCACTCAACACATCTAACAAGTTAATCACTTTCATATTTTTATTTGCTGCATCTTTCAGAGCACCATCTACCCAACTATCTGATTCTCCACCTACATAAATAAACAAGTCACAATCAGATACTTTCGCAATATCTTGTGCTGTAGGTTGATAACTATGCAAGTCCACACCATTATCTAATAGCATTGTTAGATCATAATGATCAATTTCCTTACCAATGACTTGTTTTACCCAATCATATTCCGGAAAAATCGTTGTCACGACTTTAATCGTATCTTTTGAAATATTAGACGTACTTTCCTGAGCTTCAGCATTATTTTTTGTACAAGCAGACAAACTAAACATCATTAAAATTGCTGTCATTACAGCAAGTATTTTTTTCTTCATTATCATTTTTCCTCCATGAATTATTTTTTTATTAGAAATTCATGAAGTTCAATTATTCAGCCTTATTTTCAACACGACCAAAGACGGATAAACAAGTATCACGCCTACATAAACTAATGCCATCTGCACACATTGCAATACAGGCACTTTAATGCTGATTTCAACAGGTTTTTGATTCGCTAAAATATGTAATGCTGATTCTGCCTGATGGATGCAAGCACAAATTGGACAATCATCTCCACTACATGTATGATTTGCCTCTTTTAAAATATACAAAGAAGAAACAAACGTGATAAATACAATACTGATACTACAAATAAACGCAATACCTTTTCTCTTTTTCATTTGTTTCTCCTTCCATTTTCATCGATTTCTACATGTTTCGCAGAGCCCATAAAATACAGTTCTGCTAAGATCTATTTCAAAATGATGGTGATTCAACATATGCAATCTCAATCCATCAATTTCTTTGCATTGTACATGATATAATTTTCCGCATTTCTCACATTTACAATGATATGTAATAACCTTTTCATGCCCATCTCCAACATATTCATAACAAGCACTCGTTGTATGATCAACGACATATTTTGCTACTACGCCTTGTTCAATCAATGTTTCTAATCGTCTATATATCGTAGTGACACCTATTTGAATGCCATGATTTTTACATTGTTGATAAATATCATTTGCTGTCATATGTTTTCCAGAATGCTCTTTTAAAATATCAATAAGTTGATCCAACTGCTTAGTTTTGTAATGTGTTTTTGTCATATATTGCCTCTATCAATTTGAAAACCATTTTCAATTTTACCAATATATCATAGAAAGTCAACAAAATTGAAAACCATTTTCAAATTAAAAAAGCTATGACATTTTATCATAGCTTTAGACATGTGCATTGAAGTAATCTAAAATATCTTTGTAATACCGTTCTCGAATGTCTTTTGTCGCATTAAATATTTCATGCTTAGAGTCTTTATAGGTCAATAAAGTTACATTCGGGTTTTTATAATCAAATAGATTTTGACCACCCAAC
>CALBJM010000405.1 GCA_937893225.1 uncultured Erysipelotrichaceae bacterium
CATCAATCATACCGTTATTTTCATAGTCAAAAAAGCGTCCATCTTGGCTAGGAAATACGAGAAATGGTCTTCCAGCATGTCCATAGACTTTAAATTCCATGTCTCTTCCTAAGTTATGTGAATATTCTTTGTAGTATTCTGTTTTCATTTTTTGGTTTTCTCTTTCTTATAGACGTGATTGACAAATTCTTTCACTTCTTTTTTTGTTTTGAAACGTGCAATATAGAATTCGTTGCCCATCGCACTGGATAGGAGTTCTGGCATGCGATCGTGCATGACAATGGATTGCCCAAATCTCGAAAAAATATTTGTGGAAGAGTTTGCATACTTTGTATTGTATTTGTCTCTTCTTCCAACATATACACAGTGGTAAGGTCTGTCTGTTTGATAGAAGCCTTCGTTGTACATTGCCATATTTGCATAGATGAGATATACGTTGATATCATTGGCAAAATTCATCATATCAGGAGAATAGCCTCCTGGTGGACGCATGTTGACTTCTAGGCCTACAAGGTCTCCTTTTTTACCAAGTCCTTGTTTGTCTTCGTAGAGCCTAAAGTATTCCGTATGGAAAAAACGTCCTTTTATAGCAAATGCTTTGATGACAGCAGTTCCCATAGCCAACAAGTCTTTTGGTATTTCTCTTTCACTGTAATACCAGCATTCGTCTGCACTATTCACAATATCCATGATCGGTTCTGGAAAAACATGTGAAGTTTGGAAGATGATATTGCCGTCTTGGTCGGTAATGCCGTCAAAGGAAACGATGCTTCCAGGAACAAATTCTTCCATAATATATTGCGTTTGTAGATGTTGCTTGTAGAAATTTTTAAGTTCTTCTTCATTCGTGATTTTCCAAGTTGTATTTGCACCAACGCCATCATCTGGTTTTACGATAACAGGATACCCAACGCTGTTGATGAACTTTTTACCTTCATCATATGTGGATACCATGTGATATCTTGCAACTGGTACACCAGCCTTTTTGTAATATGCTTTCATGTTGGATTTGGTTTTATAGCGCATGACAGAGTCTTCTTTGTCACCTGTAGTGATATTGAAGTCTGTTCTGAGCTTTGCATCTTGTTCTAACCAGAATTCATTGTTGCTTTCTAACCAGTCTATTTTTCCATGCTTATGTGCAAACCAAGCAACAGCTCGGTACATTTGATCATAGTCTTGCATATTATCCACGCGATAATATTCATCACATGCATTTTTCATTTCATCACTGAGAGATTCATAGGAATCTTCTCCAATGCAAAGAGATGTTCCACCAATGCGTTTCCATGCTTGTGGGAACTGGTAATACGTTTTTGGAAATGTTGGTGAAATAAAAACAAAATTCTTTCCCATAGTTGTTCTCCATTATTGTCTTTGAAAAAATAGTAACACAAATCCCAATAATTGTAGAAAAAGTATATAATCTTTTGTATAGAATTAACGAGGTTTTCTGAAAGAAGGTTTCATATATGACAAGATTAGACAAAGATAGACAAGTAATTGATGAAATTGATGAGCAAATTGCCGCATTGTTTGAAAAGCGTTTTGAAACAGTGAGAGATGTTATTGCTTATAAAATTGAGAATCGTTTGCCTATTTTGAATTCTGATAGAGAAAATGAGATTACACAAAAGAATGTAGCAAGAATCGATGATGAAGACGTGAAACCATATTTTGAAGCATGGTATAAAGACTTGTTAGCGTTGAGTAAAGAATTTCAACGACAAATACAAGATGAAATGTAGGAGGTTTATATGGGAGAGTTATTAAAGCAATTAAGAAAAGACAACATGATGGCTATGAAAGAACATGATAGCGTTAAGAAGGGTGTTCTTGGCATGGTGATTTCTGGTATTGCGTTGGGTGAAAAAGAACAAGGTAAAGAGTTTACTAAACCAGAGGAATTAACGTATGTGCAAAGAGAATTGAAGCAGACAAGAGATTCTTTGGAACAAACACCTGCAGATCGTATAGAATTGATTTCTGAGACAAAGCGTAAGATTGAAATTCTTGAATCATATTTACCTAAACAATTGAATGAAGATGAAATTGCTGAAGCAATTCATACGATTATGGAAGAAAAGGGCTTAGAAGCTACAAAGAAATCACAAGGTCCTATCATGAAAGAAATCATGGCAAAGTATAAGGGCCAAGTTGATGGCAAGCTTGTAAATAAGGTTCTTGGTACTATTTTACGTTAATCATCCTAATGGATGATTTTTTGTTGACTTAAAGTGAGCTTTAATTATTAAACTGGATTCTGCGAGCATATGAGTGGCGAGAAAGTAAAGCGTTATGTAAAATGAGAAGGTATTTTGGGGAGAGTGAGAGTACATGGATGCAAGAGTATTACAGATTCTGAGCGATTCTTTTTCAAAAATATTGATTCCAGGATTGCTTGTTACAATTCCATTAACATTGATATCTTTTGTATTGGCAATCGTTATTGCAGTCATTGTGGCAATGGTGCAGTATGCGAAAGTTCCAGTATTAAAAGAAATTTGTAGGTTTTATATTTGGTTGATTCGTGGAACGCCATTACTTGTACAATTGATGGTTGGCTTTTATGGGCTGAAGGCAGTTGGCATAGAGACGACAGCGTTTGTGACTGCAGTAGTTGTTTTTGCTTTAAATGAAGGCGCATATTGTGCAGAAACAATTCGTGGAGCATTAGAAAGTGTGCCTTCTGGGCAATTGGAAGCTGGATATTGTGTTGGTATGAACTATATGCAAATCATGTGGCATGTTGTTTTGCCCCAAGCATTTAGGACGGCATTCCCTGCTTTAGGCAATTCATTAATATCCATGGTGAAAGATACATCATTGGCTTCAAATATTACTGTTGTTGAAATGTTTATGCGCACTAGACAGATCATTGGTAGAACATACGTGTATTTGCCTTTGTATATTGAAGTGGCAGCTGTATATTTGTTGTTTTGTTCTGTGATTTCTTGGCTACAGAAATTAGGGGAAAAGAGATTAGCAAGGTATGGAGGTACGAAGTGATATGGCTGTATTAGAAATTCGGGATATCCATAAATCTTTTGGACAATTGCAAGTATTGAATGGTGTTGATTTGACGGTTAACAAAGGAGATGTTGTAGCTATTCTTGGGCCAAGTGGTTCAGGTAAGACGACTTTGTTGCGCTGTATCAATTTCTTAGAACAGGCGAATCATGGTGTAATGACATTTGATGGGAAGACATATGATCTCTCTAAAATGCAAAAAAATGATATTCGTGATATTCGTAAAAAAACAGGGTTTGTATTTCAAAACTACAATTTGTTTGCGAATAAAACGGCATTGCAAAATGTCACGCTTGGTCTTACAACTGCACGAAAAATAGGCAAAAAAGAAGCAGAGCGAATTGGTTTAGAAATGCTTGAAAAAGTAGGAATGAAAGATCGTGCTTCTCACTATCCTTCTCAATTATCAGGTGGTCAACAGCAACGTGTGGCAATAGCACGAGCTTTAGCAACAAATCCAGAAATTATTTACTTTGATGAGCCAACTTCAGCATTGGACCCCGAATTGATTGGGGAAGTATTAAGTGTTATGCAAGATCTAGCGAAAGATGGTATGACAATGATCGTTGTTACACATGAAATGTCTTTTGCCAGAGACGTTAGTAATCATGTAATTTTCATGGAAGGTGGAAATATTATTGAACAGGGGTCATCAAAGGAATTTTTTGAAAATCCAAAACAAGAAAGAACAAGAGAATTTTTACGCATGGAAAGTGTAAAAAAATAAAATTAGGAGGAGAGAAAAATGAATAAAGTATTATCTACAGTTTTATCCGCATTTATGATTGCTTCTTTAGCTGGATGCGCATCTTCATCTGCATCTAGTAAAGCTGCATCAACAACTTCTGCAGAAGGTGATCATCTTGCTAGGATTCAGGCAGCTGGTAAGATCACAGTAGCTACGGAAGGCGTATGGGCACCATTTACATATCATGATGAAACAAGTGATGAGTTAGTTGGTTTTGATGTGGAAGTTGCTAAAGAAGTGGCAAAAAAATTGGGTGTAGAAGCTGAATTTAAAGAAGTGAACTTTGATGGTGGTTTAACAGGTGTACAACAGGGTACATTTGATATGATGGCAAATGGTGTGGATGTCACAGAAGAAAGAAGTAATTCTTATGATTTTACAGAGCCTTATGCGTATGATCATGCGGTCATTGTGACGAGTGCAGACAATGATTCTATTAAATCCTTTGAAGATCTAAAGGGAAAAACAACTGCCAATAGTGTAGGTTCTACATATGCACAAATGGGTGAAGATAATGGTGCAAGTGTAACAAATGTGGATACGCTTGGTGAAACAATGGATCTTGTATTAAATGGAACGGTGGATGCAACGATCAACGCAAATACTTCTGTACAGGATTACTTCAATACAACAGGAAATGCTGATAAGTTAAAGGTTGCTGCTACAGATTCAGAAACAACGGACTATGCGTATCCTTTAAAGAAGGGTACTGACAATGATACGCTTCGTGAAGCTATCAATAAAGCAATCAAAGAACTACGTGAAGAAGGAAAGCTAAAAGAAATTTCTGAAAAATATTTCGGTGCAGATATTACTGCTGAATGATTTGAACAAGTCAATGGAAACATTGGCTTTTTTTGTTTATCTGCATATAAAAACTGAAGGCAAAAATGTCTTCAGTAACTTATTGAATCAATTCTCGTACGATCCAACTTGCGGCCATAAGACCAGCTACGCTTGGAACAAATGCAGTAGAGCCTGGTACTGAACGTTTATGGACGCCATCTTCTGTGTATTGTGTTTTGACAGGGAGTTCTTTTGAACATACAACTTTGAGTTTGTTGATATGTCTTTTCTTTAACTCATGACGCATGACTTTTGCTAATGGATCATTTTTTGTTTTGTAGATGTCTGTGATTTCAAGCTGGGTTGGGTCTAGTCTATTTCCACATCCCATGCAAGAAATGATTGGTGTTTTTGTTTGTTTTGCATAGAGAACCATGTCGATTTTGGCTGTGACTGTGTCAATAGCGTCTACAACATAGTCATATTTTGAAAAATCAAATTCTTGTCTTTTTTCTGGTAAGTAGAATGTTGTGTATTTGTGCACGATGGCTTCTGGATTGATGTCTAAAATTCTTTTTTCTGCTACATCAACTTTATATTGTCCAATCGTAGAGCGTGTTGCGACGATTTGTCGGTTGATGTTTGTCATAGCAACAGTGTCATTATCTATGATGTCGATTTCACCTATTCCACTTCTTGCTAATGCTTCAACAACATATCCTCCTACACCACCAATCCCAAATACTGCAACTCTTTTTTTCTTGAGTTTTTCTATATTTTGTTTGCCTATGACAACTTCTGTTCGAATGAATGGTTCTTGTGACATGTGTATACCTCTCAATGTATTGATTTTACAACATTTATTGGTGATTGAAGAGCTTTTTTAAATTTACATCAAATGGAGGATAAACAATGCCTTTTTCTGTGACAATGGCTGTTAGAAGAGAGTGGTCGGTGACATCGAAAGATGGGTTGTATTTTTTGATGTCTTTTAGGATCATAGGTTCTTTGTACCACATTTCACCGATTTCTTCTTCGTTTCTTTCTTCAATATGGATGTGTTGGCCATCTGGTGTGTTGAAGTCGATCGTAGAAGAAGGAGCAAGTGTGTAGAAAGGAATATTGTAGTATTTTGCCAATATAGCTACACCGCTTGTGCCAATCTTATTTGCAAAATCTCCATTTGCAGCAATGCGGTCACACCCAACCATGGCACATTGAATCTTTCCTTGTTTCATAACGATGCTTGCCATGTTATCACAAATAGAAGTGACATCAATGCCTGCTTTAAATAGTTCGTAGCTTGTTAAGCGTGCACCTTGCAGCAGGGGACGCGTTTCATCAGAATAGACGTGAATATGCATGCCTGATTCGTGTGCTAAATACATTGGTGCTGTAGCTGTTCCATAGCCTAAGCATGCTAAATAGCCAGCATTGCAATGTGTCAAGATGCCATCCCCTTCATGTAGAAGTGTTAGCCCGTATTCTGCTATTTTTTGATTCATGGCAATATTTTCCGCATCAATGCGTTTTGCTTCATCAATGAGGCCTTTTTTGATGGTTCTTGTGTCTTCTTTGTGTTCTACTACATAGTTTTTCATTCTTTGCAATGCCCACGAGAGATTGACAGCAGTTGGGCGCGCAGTATTGAGGTAGTTTGCTTGTTGATCAAATGTTTCTTTGAATTGTGTGTAGTTTGTATGTTGATCGTATTGTGCTAATACTGCCATGGCGTATCCAGCAAAGACACCGATCGCTGGTGCACCACGTACTTGTAATAGTTTTATTGCATCCCACATTTGTTGAAGGGTCGTAAGTGTGAGATAGTTTTCGTGGTTTGGGAGTTGTGTTTGATCGAGAATGATGAGTTGTTTTGCATCGTGTGTAATTTGTATGACTTGTAGTTGTTGCATGTTGTTCTCCTTATTGTCCATATTTATGTAAAGCAAAGTCGCGCATCCAAAGTGTATTTTCTGTGGAAATTTTGATTGGTGTTCCTATTGTGAGTGCTTTTTGATAGATATCTGCACAGCTTTCTAAAACAGATGCGACTTTTAAACATTCAGTAAAGTCTTTTCCTACACAAACTGCACCGTGGTTGCTCATTAGTACGGCTTGCTTGTTATCGAGTGCAGCGACAACATTTTTTGCTAGATCGAGTGTGCCTGGTAAAGCGTATTTTGCGCATTCAACAGTGCCACCAATGGATTGTGCCATTTCATCTGTGATAACAGGGATTGGTTTATGCAGTGTGGCAAATATAGTGGATGCAATTGCGTGCGTATGTATAATAGCGTGAACATCTTTTCTGTTTTGATAGATGAGAACATGCAGCATACTTTCGATACTTGGTTTTCTTTTTCCTCCAATTTGTTTTCCGCTTGTATCGAGTATGCAGATGTCGTTTTCTTGTAGGGTGTCATAAGGCATCCCAGATGGAGTGATATAGATGTTTCCGTCTTTATCGATGCATGATAGGTTTCCCCATGTTTCGATAGTGAGATTTTTTTTAGACATTGTAAGTCCTGTTTCAATAATTTTTTGCTTAGTGTTTTTCATATATTTATTGTATATAGAATATGCATGGAGTGCTTATGAAAATAATTACGGTATTTTCATAGAATATGAAAAATTTATAAAAAGAATTGTATAAAATATATTGCGTTCTATTTGTGTTGAAAGTATAGTGAAAATATAAAACCGATGAGCAGGAGATCAAACACAGAAGGTAACTCATAGAGAATCGGGATGGTGGAAACCGATAGGTAATGCGCTGTGCAAATGGACCTGTGAGGGCTAGATGAAAGCAAATGTGAGTATTTCTAGACGCAGTGTCAGCGTTAAAAGACAGAAAATGTGATGGCATTTTCCTGGAGAGTGAGAAGAGGTTTCTTCTAATTAAGGTGGTACCGCAGGCATAGCAGCTTGTCCTTATAGGACAGGCTTTTTTTGTTGGTAGCCAGGTGAATGCGAAAAGGAGGATAAAACACATGAAAAAAACAGTTTCTTTATTTTTAGCAGCCACAATGGCTACAACAATGGGATGTTCTACACCAACTACTTCAACAGATGCTGCAAAGACATATAAAGTGGCAATCGTGAAGCAATTGGATCATGCTTCTTTAGATGAGATAGCTAAGGCGATAACAGAAGAATTTGATGCTTTGGCAAAAAAAGACAATGTCAAAATTGAATATGGAGATGTATATTCTGGGCAAAATGATCAAACGACATTGCAACAAATTGGCTCACAAGTCGTGGCAGAAGGTGTGGATTGCATCGTTCCAATTGCTACTTTGGCAGCGCAAACAATGACCGTTTCTTCTTCGGGTGCAATACCCGTTGTATATGCGGCGGTATCAGATCCTGAAGCTGCAGATCTAACAGATATGGAGTATGTAACCGGTACATCGGATGCATTAAATACAGAACAGATCATGAAGATGATATTTTCACAAAATCCAAAGGCGGATAAAATTGGTTTGCTATATTCTAAGTCAGAAGCAAATAGTACAAAACCGATTGCTGAAGCAAAAGCATATTTGGATGAAAAGGGCATTAGCTATGTGGAAGTGACTGGGAATACGAATGACGAGATTCGTCAAGCAGCTGCTGCATTGATACAGAATCAAGTGGATGCGGTATTTACGCCTACGGATAATGTTGTTATGGCTGCAGAATTGTCCATTGCACAAGAATTTGCGGATGCAAAGATTCCACATTATACAGGTGCTGATTCTTTTGTGAGAAATGGTGCATTTGTAACTTGTGGGGTTAATTATACAGATTTAGGAAAAGAAACTGCGGATCTAGCTTATCAAACAATGGTAAAAGGAATCGATGCAACAGGATATGCTGGAAGCTATGAAGTGATGGATGGTGGAATCATTACAGTAAACCAAGATACTTGTGAAAAGATTGGTGTAGATGCTTCCGTGTTTGATACGTTTGGAAAAGTGACTATGGTTTCTACGAGTGAGGAGTAAGAATGGGATATATATTACAGACCGCATTGCAATTAGGGTGCGTGTATTCTTTTGTGGCGTTAGCGTTATTTTTGAGCTATAGGGTTTTAGATATTGCAGATCTGACAACGGATGGTGCATTTGTTCTAGGTATGGCAGTGAGTGTTAGCTGGTGTAGTAATGGGCATCCATGGCTTGGTTTATTGTTTGCGATGCTTGCTGGTGGATGTGCAGGTTTTGTTACCGCAACGCTACAGACGCGTTTAGGTGTACCTTCTATCTTGGCGGGTATTGTTACAAATACGGGATTGTATACAGTGAATTTAATGGCAATGGGTTGGTCAAGTAATATTTCTTTATTAAAAAGTGCGACAGTTTTTACGTTGTTTCAACAAACTGGGATTGCTGGAAAATATAATAGCATTGTTTTGTGCGGTATTTTTACGATTGTTGCAATGGGTATCATGAAGTGGTTCTTGTCTACGCGGCTTGGCTTATCTATTCGGGCTACTGGAGATAATGCAGATATGGTTTCTGCTTCTTCTATTAATCCTTGTTTTACGATTACTGTTGGTTTGATCGTTGCTAATATGTTAACGGCTTTATCAGGTGGTTTAGCTGGGCAGCTGCAAAAGAGTGCAGATATCAATGCAGGTACAGGTATTGTGACAATTGGTCTAGCAACGTTGATCATTGGAGAGGCACTGGTACATGGAAAAAAGAGTATTGGTAGAAATATCGTTGCTTGTTTAGTGGGGAATGTCGTTTATCGGTGTATTTATGCATTTGTATTATCTTCACATATGATTCCTGTAGAAGGCTTGAAATTAATGACAGCATTTGTGGTTGCTTTAGCTATAGCAATGCCGCATATGAAAGATACATATCACATGAAACAAAGAGAAAGAAGGGAAAAGAAATGTTGAAATTAGAACACATCCAAAAAACATTCAATCCTGGAACGCTCAATGAAAAGCATGCATTAGATGCTATTGATTTAGAAGTACATGATGGTGATTTTATAACGATCGTAGGAAGCAATGGTGCAGGAAAATCTACACTATTCAATGCGATTGGAGGAAATTTCTTGTGTGATGAAGGAAGAATCATTCTGGATGATCAAAATATCACATTTACACCAGAATATAAACGCTCAAAATATATTGGACGTCTTTTTCAAGATCCTATGAAAGGGACTGCACCGCATATGACGATTCAAGAAAATCTTGCGCTAGCATACTTGCGTGCAGGAAAAGCACGTACGTTTTCTCGTATTACAAAAAAAGACAAAGAAAAATTCCAAGATATTGTTGCACAATTAGGCATTGGTTTAGAGAATCGTATGGATGCGCCTGTAGGAACACTGTCTGGTGGGCAGCGACAGTCTTTGACATTGTTGATGGCAACGATCGTTCCTCCAAAATTATTGTTGTTGGATGAACATACAGCAGCATTGGATCCATCTGCAGCAGATAATATCATGTCTTTGACAAATCGCATTGTTAAAGAAAATGGTATTACGTGTTTGATGGTTACACATAATATGAAAATGGCATTGGAAACAGGAAATCGTATGTTGATGATGCATCAAGGAAAAATCATATACGATGTTTGTGGAAAAGAGAAAGCTCGATTAAGTGTAGAAGATCTTATGCATCGTTTTCATGATTCATTGAATGATGACAGAATAGTATTGACAGAAGATTAGCCTAGGACTAATCTTTTTTGTCGGAAGTGAGAATTATGGCGAAAAAAGAAACAAAGACAAATGCAATGCGTATATTAGATGCAGAAGGTGTTTTATATGATATTCATACATATGATGTGAGTGATGATTTGATTGATGGAGTTTCTGTGGCAAAAAAGTGTGGCCAAGACCCAGAACAAGTATTTAAAACGCTTGTGACAGAAGGAAACGATAAGAATCATTATGTGTTTGTTATTCCTGTAGCTGAAAAGTTGGATCTAAAAGCTTGTGCGAAAGCTGTAGGTGTAAAAAGTGTCGAGATGATTCCACAAAAAGAATTGTTGAAATTAACGGGTTATATTCATGGAGGTTGTTCTCCTATTGGAATGAAAAAATTATTTGTTACAGTGTTTGATGAAACCGTTGTTTTATTTGATAAGATCATGGTTTCTGGTGGAAGAGTGGGGACACAGGTGGAAGTGAATGTTGAAGATTTGTTGCGTGTTACAAAGGGAAAGGTTTCAGCTATTACAAGAAGTGTTTCATAAACTTTCACAAAACTAGACACAATGTCTGATATAATAGAGATATGTTAAAAAATAAAATCATAAAAATTGTGATAGCGGTAAGTACTGCTTTGTTATACATGAATCCTACCGTACTTGCGGAAGAGGATAATCCTTGTGGAAATATTCAGACACAAGCTGATGTTGATGCGTGTAATGCGTATCAACAACAATTGAAAGCTAGTAATGCAGAAGCAGCAAAGCAATTGGAGGAAATCCAAGCAAAGCGCGCAGAGATTGCGGCAGATATTGCAAAATATGCAAAACAATTGGAAACATACCAAGCAGAATTGGATACATTAAATCAAAAAGTGGAAGATTTGAATACCCAAATAGCATCCATCCAGACACAAATCGATGATACACAAGCAAAGACGGAAGCAAAGCAAGCAGAAATAGACGAAAACCAAGGACAGATTATGCAATTAGGCGATAAAGTAAAGTCCCGTATGTCTTCTTCACAGTCTGGCATGCGAATCAATAAAACGTTTTCTATATTGATGGGTGCTTCTACATTCCAAGATTTCATTCGTATCGCAAATGGGTTGAGTGATATTAGTAACTATGATAACGAAACAACACAACAATTGGTTACATTATCAGAAAAGCTAAAAACAGATAAAGCGGAATTACAAGATCTCCAACAACAATTGGAAACGCAAAAAGAAAGCCTCACAGCAAAGCAAGAAGAAGTGAATACCCAAAAAGAAAGTGTTGCCATAAAACAAGCTGAAATTCAGGTCATCAAAGATGCTGCAGAAGATAGTGCGGCAGAAATGGAAGCACAAGGCAATACGATTGCAGAAAATATTAGTGATGTCAAAAATACGATTTCTTCTAATGCAAGCAATATTGAAGAATTCCAAAAAAAGCTAGAAGAACAACGAAAACAAGAAGAAGCAAATAAGAATCAAAGTGGTTCTTCCTCAAGTTCTGGTAACAGTAGTGCTTCAGGTGGAAATACGCCAAGTGGTACAAGTGGATGGGTCAATCCCGTTCCTGGTGCATATCGTAGTGCAGGTACTTGGAATTATCCAGGTGGCGGTAAGCATTTGGGATATGATTTTGCGGCATCAACGGGAACAACGATCCGTGCGGTTGGTGATGGATATGTGATTAATAGTGCAGATGGTTGTGCATATGGCAGCTTGGGTAGTACATGCCATGGTACAGGTGGTTCTTCGGGTGGCGGAAACCAAGTGTATTTGTTGACTGCAGTGAATGGTTCTTTATATGCGGTGAAGTATTTACATATGCAATTGAATTCTCCAGTGGCTACTGGTACATGGGTAAGTGCTGGCGATTATGTTGGCAGAGTTGGAGCAACGGGTAATGTAACTGGACCGCATTGTCACGTAGAAATATTCTATCTTGGTGATGCATCTAATTTCTCAAATTATCTATATAGCTGGAATGGTGATCTTGCATTTGGCTGCGGTTGGGCTGGCAGTTATGATGGATATGGCAGAAGATGTGAGGCAGGATATGGAGCGCCATGTCGTATTAGACCTGAGAGTGTATTTGGATAATGTGTAAAAAAGTACGTTAGAAAAACTAGCGTACTTTTTTGGAATGTTTGTAAAAAGATGTGAAT
>CALBJM010000406.1 GCA_937893225.1 uncultured Erysipelotrichaceae bacterium
ACTTTGTGACTCATGCATACCACTAGAAATACCCTCTGAAAGGATCATACCATCATACTTTGGATCAACATCATGTTCATAGTAAGCATGACCAACTTCATGAATGGTTGAAAACAAAGCAGACATGATATTGTCTTGTAAATATTTTGTCGTAGTTCGGCAATCATTTTCACAAGTCCATGATGTAAATGGGTGTTCTGTTTCATTTTGATATCCCCAAGAAGCATCAAAATGTAAATATTCTAACATATGTTCCATGTATTTCTTTTGTTCCTCAATAGGAAATACATCAAACAAATAAGAATCATCGATTTGTGAAGCAGAAGATATTTTTTGAATCAACGGTACTAGAGCAGCTTTGAGTTGTGCGAAGAATACGTCATATTTTTGTGTATTCATACCTGGTTCAAAATCATCTAACATTTGATCATATATGCTTTGTGTTCGATTTCTGTATCCATAAATTTTTTTCTTTTCTGCAATAAGTTTTTTGAGATATGGTTCAAAAATCGAATAGTCATTACTTCTCTTAGCTTCCAACCATTTTGTATAAGAAGTGTTTTTCAATTCTTCTAAAGCGACAAATTCATTCTTAGGAATACAAACGGTTTTTTGAATAGAATCATAATATAAGGATGCAGCTCTTTTCGTATCTTCATCTATATTTGGATTTTCTTTTAGATCTTTTAAAATCGGAAGAATCTTTGGATCAGTTTCAATAGAAAACAACTCTCCCGCAAGAAATGCACTTCTTGCATCTCTATAGGCATTTCCACCTGCAGGCGCAACAGTTTCTTTATCAATATCAATGATAGCTAGTGCCATCGTATATGCAGACTTTTTAAAGATCCAATCTTTATATGCCTGCACCTTTTCTTCTAAATTCATCTTAACAATCCTTCCAAACTTTCTGCGCAATCTTTTTGATCAAAGCCAATTTTGCCCATTGTTGTTCTTCAGTTAAGATGTTTCCTTCTTCTGTAGAAGCAAATCCACATTGCGGAGATACATACAATTTGTCTAGTGGATGGAATTGTGCAGCTTGATGAATTCTGCGAATAATGGCATCTGCATCTTCTAATTCCCCAGTCTTAGAAGTAATCAAACCAAGTACTACTTTCTTATTATCCGGTACATATTTGAGTGGTTCAAATCCTCCTGCTCGTTCACTATCATATTCAAGATAGAAGGCATCTACATCTTCCTTTGCAAATAAATATGGAGCAATGGAATCATATGGTCCAACATTTGCATATGTTGAATGGAAGTTTCCTCTGCATACATGCGTATTGATTACCATATCATCTTTACGATATGCGATGACACGATTATTGAGTTCTACCCCTTCTTCACAAATAGCTTTCAATTTTTCTTCACTCATCTGGAATGTAGGCCACATATTTTTATCTGCATAAAGTGTCCATGTGCAATCATCTAGCTGCAAATTACGACAACCTGCTGCATACAATTCATTGATAACTTCTCCATAAGCTTTTACAATATCATTTTTCAAATCCTCTTGATTTGGATAAATTGCATTGTTGCAAGAAGCAAATTCTGGTAAACGAAGCTGTGCAAGCAATTGTGTTGGTGCAGGAATCGTTTGTTTAACTTGTACACCTTCTTCTTCAAATTGTTTTACAAATTTAAAATCTTCCACAAAAGGATGATTTGTACCAGAAATTTTGCCTACGATCTTTGCAGATTCTGCCCGTGTTGTTTCTCCATGAAAATGCAAGCCATCCTTTGTTGTGGCTTTTTCTATACCATTTAATCCCCAGAAGAAATCCATATGCCACCAAGTTCTTCTAAACTCACCATCTGTAATAAAATGGTAACCTGCTGCCTTTTGTTTTTGCACAAGATCTGTAATACATTTATCTTCCACTTCTCTTAATGCCTGTGCAGAAAGCATTCCCTCTTCATAGTCTTTTCTTGCTTTCTTTAATGCAGCAGGTCTTAAAAAACTACCTACATAGTCATAACGATATGGTGCTCTCATTGTCTTACCTCCACGTATTGCAAATATGATAGCAGTAATACAATTATTTTTCATCTACAAAATAAGAAAGACAATCTGAAAGCAATGTCAAACTCTCGTGCTTTTCCATTGAAAAAAAACGAGACATTCTTTAAAATACTATAGCTTTATTAATAAGAAGACGGGAGGAATGTATGCGCGTTGGCTTAGATATTGGTTCCACTACCATAAAGTGTGCAGTCATTGATGATAACGACAAAATCGTATATTCATCCTACGATAGACATTACAGTCACATCATAGAAAAAGGAAAAGAACTATTACAAAAGATCAATAGTGAAATATTACATGGAGAAAAAGCAATCTTAGCAATCAGTGGAAGTGCTGGCATGGGACTCAGTGATTCTTGTGGTGTCCCTTTTGTACAAGAAGTGTATGCAGAAAGAGTTGCGGCTTCTAGAAAATCCCCAGATACGGATGTCATTATTGAACTCGGTGGTGAAGATGCAAAGATCTTGTTTTTAACAAATGGTGTCGAAGTACGTATGAATGGTTCTTGTGCAGGTGGTACTGGTGCTTTCATTGACCAAATGGCAACATTATTGAAGATGAGTGCTGATGAAATGGACAAAGAAGCTTGCAAAGCAGAAAAAACATACACTATTGCTTCTAGATGTGGTGTATTTGCCAAAAGTGATGTGCAACCACTCATCAACCAAGGTGCAAAAGCAGGGGATATTGCCGCATCCATCTATCAAGCTGTCGTCAATCAAACCATTGCTGGACTAGCGCAAGGAAGACCAATCAAGGGGAATATTTTGTATCTTGGTGGACCTTTAACATTTTCCAAATGTTTAAAAGATAGCTTTGACAAAACCTTGCACGTACATGGTACATGCCCAGAAAATTCTTTATTGTATGTTGCTATGGGAGCAGCATATTATGCAGACAAGGCATTTGATTTTACAAAAGTTGTTGAAGCTCTTGAGCAATACAATGCTCACGCGGATTTTGCCTCTCTTCCCCCATTATTTAAAAATAGAGAAGAATATTGGGCATTCAAAAATAGACATGCAAAAGCTTCTGTTCCAAGAATTCCTTTTGATCAAGAAGTTGGACCAGTTCATATAGGCATTGACTCTGGTTCTACAACGATCAAGATTGCGGTCATCGATAATGCCTCTAACTTACTATTTACGGACTATCGTTCTAATGATGGACAGCCATTGCCGCTTGTCATTGACACATTATTAAAGTTATTCGAGCAACACCCTAATATGCAAGTAGCTTCCTTAACTGCTACAGGATATGGCGAAGAACTCATGAAAAATGCATTGCATTGTGATTTTGGCCTAGTTGAAACTGTGGCACACTTCACTGCTGCTAAGTATTTTAAACCAGATGTAGATTTCATCATCGATATTGGTGGGCAAGACATGAAGTGTTTCAAAATCGAAGATGGTGCAATTTCAGATATATTCTTAAACGAAGCTTGTTCTTCAGGGTGTGGATCTTTCTTACAAACTTTTGCACAAGCGCTGGGATATAAGGTTGAAGACTTTGCAAAATTAGCATTATTTGCAGACAAGCCTGTAGACCTAGGTTCAAGATGTACAGTATTTATGAATTCGTCTGTTAAGCAAGCACAGAAAGATGGTGCTTCTATAGAATGTATTTCTGCAGGTTTAGCAATTTCTGTTGTTAAAAATGCATTATATAAGGTTATCCGTGCTTCTTCTGTTGAACAACTTGGTAGAAATATCGTTGTGCAAGGCGGCACATTCTACAATGAAGCTGTTTTGCGTGCATTTGAAAAAGAAATGGGTGTCAATGTCATTCGTCCAGATATTGCTGGATTGATGGGTGCTTATGGTGCAGCATTATATGGAAAGGCACATACAAAACCTGGAATATTGTCAAACATGTTGACAAAAGAAGAATTACAAGCATTCACTTGTAAAACACAGTCTATCCAATGCCAAGGATGCGGAAATCATTGTCAATTGACGATCAATACATTCTCTGATGGTACACGATATATTTCTGGAAATCGTTGTGAAAAACCTGTAACTGGTAAAGCTAGTGATGATTCATTGAATCTCTATGCATATAAATTACAGCTCTTAGAAAGCTATAGAAACAAAAATACGGATGGTTCGCGTGGTACAGTTGGTATACCACTTGTGTTGAACATGTATGAATTATTGCCATTTTGGCACACATTCTTTACAACGCTAGGCTATAAAGTGATCATTTCACCATTGTCTTCTCGCGCTTTGTATCAACAAGGGCAAGGTACGATTCCAAGTGATACGGCTTGTTATCCAGCAAAACTGTCACATGGACATGTACATTGGCTATCTCAACAAAATGTAGATTGTATCTTCTATCCATGTATGTCTTACAATATGGATGAGCACAAAGGAGATAATCACTATAACTGCCCTATTGTTGCCTATTATCCAGAAACACTCAAAGATAATATGACGGAATTAGAAAACACTAAATTCTACAATCCATTTATTGACATTTCTAATCGAAAAATATTCAAGAAAAAATTCCCAAAATACATGAAAGATGTATTTCAATACAATGATAAAAAAATGATTGAAGAAGCTATAGACAAAGCTTATTTAGAGTATGAAAAACACATGGAAGCAATTCGTGTAAAAGCACAAGAAATGATTGCTAGAGCACGCAAAGAAAACAAACATATCATTGTTCTTGCAGGTAGACCATATCATGTCGACCCTGAAGTCAATCATGGTATTGATAAATTGATTGTTAAACAAAATGCGTGTGTCATTACTGAAGACTCTATAGCCCATCTTGTACAACCATTTTCTACAAATGTATTAAACCAATGGACATATCACGCAAGATTGTATGCCGCAGCAAAATACTGCACGATGCAACCTGATATGGACCTTGTACAACTCGTTTCCTTTGGTTGTGGCCTTGATGCTATTACAACCGATGAAACAAGAGAAATACTACAAGAAGGCAATAAACTCTATACCCAACTTAAAATTGATGAAATCACAAACCTTGGTGCAGTCAATATTCGTATTCGTTCATTGTTTGCTGCATTAAAGGAAAGAGAAGAGGAAAAATAACATGGAATATTTAACACCAAATTTCACGAAAGAAATGTTAAAAGACTACACGATTCTTTTTCCAAATATGGCACCTGTGCAATTTGCATGTATAGAAAAAGGCATGCGTTCAGAAGGTATTCATTGCGAAGTATTACAAAATGCTGGTTCTGAAGTCGCACAACTTGGCTTGAAATATGTGCACAATGATACATGCTACCCTGCCCTTCTTGTCATTGGACAATTCTTGGATGCATTGAATAGCGGGAAATATGATCTCCATCATACTGCTTTATTGATATCGCAATCTGGTGGTGGATGTAGAGCAAGTAATTATATTAAATTATTACGAAAAGCACTCGTAAAAGCAGGCTATGGGTATATCCCTGTTGCTTCTATCAATCCTACAGGTTTAGAAGCATCTTCTTCTTTACCATTAACTGTCAAATTGGTTCGTAAGCTCATTGCTTGTGCCTATTATGGAGATGAGATTTCTGCACTCAGAAACCAAATTATTCCTTATGAAGTACATCCAGGTGATACAGAAGCTTGGGTAAACAAATGGGTTTCTACAATTGGAGAATGGATGGAAAAAGATAAAGAATATTCTATTCATTCTATAAAAAAGAACTTCCAAAAAATTGCTAACGATGCTTCAGGCATAGAAATCAAACGTGTTCCAAAAATCAAAGTTGGTATCGTCGGAGAAATCTTTGTTAAGTTTTCACCGCTTGGAAATAATGACTTACAAGCATTTCTGGAAAAGGAAGGCTGCGAAGTCAATATGCCTGGATTGATGGGATACATTAATTATTGTTGCGCAAACTTTCATTTAGATACAAAATTGTATGACATGAATAAAACATTTGGTATTGCAGCTGGACAATTATTAAATATACTCGATTCTATTGGACAGAGTTGTACAAAAGCAATGCAAGAAGCTGGATTTCATGGAGAGGGTTCATTTAAAAAACTCATGAAAAAGCCTGAAGGTATCCTTTCTTTGGGTGTAAAAATGGGTGAAGGATGGTTATTGTGTGCAGAAATGATTGAACTCATTGATGAAGGTTTTTCTAATATTGTGTGTGCGCAGCCATTTGGATGCTTACCAAACCACATTGCTGGAAAAGGTGTGACAAATAAGATTCGTGAACGGTATCCACAAGCAAATATTACTGCTGTAGACTATGATCCATCTTCAACAAAAGTCAATCAAGAAAATCGTATTAAATTAATGCTAGCTGTAGCAAAAGAAAAACTTCAAACTGAAACATCCATGTAAATACTTGTGTTTCATGTATGAAAAAATATAAAATAAACGTATAAGTGAGGACGATACATGGAAGAATTTATTATTGCGACTGCTTCAACATGTGATATGGACAAAGAATGGCTTGATGCACATAACATTCCAATGATTTCATATACATTTGAAATAAATGAAAAAGTATATATTGATGACTGCATGCCTGAAACAAAGCATGCACTCTTCCATGAAATGCGTGAAGGCCATCAACCTAAGACTTCACAAATTACAACATATGCTTATTACGAATTCTTTAAAGAAATTCTCAAAAAAAATAAGAATGTTCTTTTCTTAGACATGGATAAGACACTTAGCTCTTCCTATTTCAATTCACAACGTGCTTATGAAGAAATCAAAGAAGATTTTCCAGATAACCACTTAGTCATCGTTGATACAAGATGTGTTACATTTGGGTTGGCATTGTTGCTCAAAACAGTAGTAAGAATGAAAGAAGAAGGAAAATCCATGGATGAAGTTTATCAATGGGTCGAAACAAATAAGCTTCGTTTTTCACATCGCTTCTTGATTGATGATTTAGAATGGTTGAGACGTGGTGGTAGATTAAGTAATGCATCCGCAATCATTGGTTCTCTTCTTTCTATTAAGCCTTTGATCTATATTGATGATGAAGGAAAACTTGTCGCTTTTTCTAAAGTGCGTGGAAAGAAAAAAGCAATCAAAGAATTATTAGCAAGTTGCGACCATGATCTTGATCCAACGCACGCAAAAGAATTCATCGTTGGACATTCAGATAATCTAGAAGAAGCTGAAAAAATGAAAGAACTTGTTTTAGAAAAATATCCTGGAAGTGAAGTTTCGATTCATGAACTTGGTCCTGTTATTGGTTGTCATACAGGTCCTGGATTCTTAGCAATCGCTTATTATAGTGATGTTGATCATCGTGTCGCATAGTCGCTATAACAGTTGAAACAT
>CALBJM010000407.1 GCA_937893225.1 uncultured Erysipelotrichaceae bacterium
CACCATATGATTTGTTTCCACATACACCGCACATAGAAACAATTACTGTATTAGAACGTGACAATTACCAAAAGTGAAGAAAACAATCTTCACTTTTCTTTTTCCTTGTTCTAAAGTTAATACAAGGAGAATAACTATGACAATACAGTTCCAAGAAAACACTCAACCAATTTCAACGATTGGTATTGGATGCATGCGCATTGCGAACATGTCCAATGCACAAGCAGACACATTTGTGGAATCAGCTTTAGACAATGACATTTATTTTTTCGATGAAGCCGATATTTACGGCGGTGGAAGAAGTGAAGAAGTGCTAGGCGGCGTTTTCACTAGAAATCCAGGACTACGAGACAAAATATTTTTACAATCAAAGTGTGGTATACGTGATGGATATTTTGATTTTTCAAAAGATCATATTCTATCTTCTGTAGATAACATCTTAACAAGATTACATACAGACCATCTTGATTCTTTGCTTTTACATCGACCAGATATACTCATGGATCCATTAGAAGTCAAAGAAACCTTTGACACACTAAAACAAAGTGGAAAGGTTCTTTCTTTTGGCGTATCAAATATGTCCTCATATCAAATGGCGTATCTTTCTAAATATTTAACAGATCCATTAATCACTAACCAATTACAAGTGAGTTGCGCACATACTGTGATCATTGATGCACTGCTTCATGAAGATATGGCTGATACACGCAGCATCAAACATGATAGTGGCATTTTGCCATATATGATGGAAAATAATATATCTTTACAATGTTGGAGTCCTTTACAAAAAGGATATTTTGAAGGTGTATTCTTGAATGATGAAAAATATGCAAAGCTCAATGAAAAGCTGCAAGAAATCGCAGATACATACAATGTCACAAAAGATGTCATCGCCTATGCTTGGTTACTACGTATTCCTTGTCAAACAAAAGTCATCATTGGTACAACAAATCCACAACGCGTTGCCAATGCTGCCAAAGCAATGCATATTACACTCAACAAAAAAGAATGGTATGACATTTATACATCTGCAGGAAATATGCTTCCATAAAAAACTGAGGAAAGAAAACCTCAGTTTTTTCTTGTTTTTTTCTAGTAGTCTGTGTCATAATCTCAACATATTAAGTGATTCACATGGTTTAAAGGAACCACTCAACTACATTCGTAATACATATCCAAATGCAGATTGCATCATTCATTGCGGTGATATTTGTTTGCCAAAGGAATATGCAAAAGGATTTATTATCGTTGCAGGAAATTGCGATAATCCAGCATGGTATCCTAATGGAGAAATCATACAATTAGAGGGACACAGAATTTTAATTTTGCATGGTCACATACTATTTTCTTCTTCATCACCAAACCTAGATGCCGTAGCGAGATGTGCAAAACGAAATGATTGTGATATTGCCTTCTTTGGTCATTCACATATATATTGTGACACGATGATCCAAGGCATACATGTTTGTAATCCAGGTTCTATTTCTATGAGTAGAGATGGCTCTAATCCTAGTTTTATGAAAGTACATTTAACACAAGATTCTTTTCAAGCTGAAAGAATAGATTACACACCATATAGATAGGCACCTATGAAGGTGCTTTTTCTATATACATAATATCATCTAGCACAACAAATGTTTTATCAGTAAACACAAGCTTTCCCAACGCAATCTTTTTAACACATTTTTCTACACATACATATCTCCCACCATCTTTTGTGGCATCTTCTACAAAATACGTTACACACACTTTAGGATGCGTAGAAATAGAGCCTTGAATTTCTAATAAACACTGTTGTATCTTTTCACATGCTTCTTCACTCAAATCTATTTTTTGTACAGTCAATCGAGAATCTTCTTCCAAAGCTTCTTTGTATCCACTAAGTGCATCAAATGGTGCAAATTGTGCTGCTCTTTGCATCATAGTCATATGTTTATGATTTTTAGAACCACAATAGTCCAAATGATATAAATCATCATATCGATGTGTATCATTTAGATTTTTAGAGACCATTCTCATGCTTTATGTCCTCCAATTTGTTCATTTCTTTGCTTTGTTGTTGCACCATCAGTCAAATCAACACCTTTCACAACAGCATTCTTTCCATACTTTTCTTGAATTCTCAAAATTGTTTCTGCTGCTTGTTTTTCCCGCAAATCTGTTTTTGATACAGCTTTTTTTTCAACATTTGTATCAAATAAAGAAATAGTTTCTATTCTTGTTTCTTGACATGTATCTTCTTTGATGTTCATTGCACTCAGATTCACTCTGCGAAACTGCAAATTTTTATGCGCATTTTTAGAAAATAAATCTATAGCTGTTTTTCGAAGCTGTAATGCAGAAGACGTTCGTAGAGAAAAATGACATGAGGCATGACAACTTTTCGGCATAACACGTCCATAAAAATCTACGGACACTTCCCCATCGTACTCTTCCATTGCGTTAACATCATAGCCTACATGCAATACGATTCCATCTGTATTTTTATGATTTTTTACTAATTTGAGAGACAATTCATCACACATTTCTTTAATGATGATTTGTATTTCTTCATACGTATATGGTCTAGACAAAACTTGCCCGATTCCCATAGAATTATTTAATGGTTTATAGTTTTTGATATCTTGCACCGTACATGGTTCATAACCCCACGCATGATCGATCAATAGTTCTGCTTGAACGCCAAATAATCGATACAATAAATCTTCGTTGTAATACGCAGAAAAATCTCCCACAGAACATCTAGCAATATCGCCCATTGTATAGATACCTTCTGCTTCTAGCTTGCGTGCAATTCCTTTCCCAACACGCCAAAAATCTGTTAATGGTCGATGTGTCCAAAGCTTTTGTCTAAATTGTTGTACTGAAAGTTGGGCAATTCTAACACCATCCTTATCCGCAGGAATATGTTTGGCTACGATATCCATCGCACATTTACACAAATATAAGTTTTCACCTATACCTGCAGTTGCGGTAATACCCGTTTCTTTTTTTATTGTTTGAATAAGAAATCTAGCAAAATCATGTGCACTTTTTCCATACAATTTTAAATAGGATGTTGCATCAATAAACACTTCATCAATCGAGTATACATGTATATCTTCTTTAGCGATATAGCGCAAATAAATCATGTAAATTCGAGAAGAATAAGAAATATACGTTGCCATGCGCGGTGGAGCCACCAAGTAACTACATTCTATATTAGGATTTTTCAAATCATGTATATCGATAGAAGATGCATCAAAAGGTTTCCAACCTATCTTTCGGCTTCTTTCACGATTGATTGCCTTTACTTTTTGCACAACTTCAAACAATCTACACCTGCCAGACAGACCAAAG
>CALBJM010000408.1 GCA_937893225.1 uncultured Erysipelotrichaceae bacterium
TGGAAGGTACTAGATCCACAATTTGGTTTTCAACCAGATGCTTCGCTTGATCGCCAATTGACTGCGTATACATTAATGAATCTTGTTGGAAAAGAGCAAAGTGAAACACTCAATATCAGCGATATCACGAATTCTATTTATAAGTCACAAATACAGGCTGCTGTTTCTAGTGGACTTATGCAAACAGATGCACGGAATATGTTTCATCCTCAAGATCTAATAGATAAAGACGAAGCAGAAAAGTTACTCAAAAAAGCAGTCCAATTTTTAAATCATAGAGAAATAGAAGAAAATACACAAGACATACAATGGACAACGAATGGCAAATCATTTATAGAAATCGAGCCGATTGATTTTGATGAAGAAGCAATGTGTATCCTTGTTGGAGAAGACACGCAAGTAGAAGCAGGAGATTTGATACATTTCACAAATGCATTAGGAGATCAATACTACGAAGTTGCTTCAAAAGAAGGTACGCTCTTATATCTACAAGAAGTTGATTTATTTGAACAAACAGAATCCATGGACTTACAAGGATCTACCCAAATCGATTTTTCTGATGCATTGATCATAGACGGAGATGAAGCAGTCGTTCAAGAAAGTGCTGGACTAGCACGCACAGAACAAATGGCACTCAAGCCCCTACAAAAGACACTGCATTACAAAGATTATGCTATCGTATTGACCACAAATGGAACACGCATCAAAGCAGAAATGACAAAAACACTTCCTCATGGTTCGCAAGTTTATGCTTCTATTAAACTTAATGGGGTCAATGTTGATTATCAATGGAAAAGTAAAAAGAAAGATGTCAAAGATGCTTATTTTAAAGTGAAAATGAATGCACAAGAAAGCTTTGGTTTAAAAAATGGAGCATATAAGAATCTGTATGGAGATTTTTCTAAAATTGATCAAACAAACTTTGTATCAACCCTAAAGAATCTATTTCAAGAAAAACAAGACGTTGTAGAAAGTACTTTAGAACTTTGCAAAATTCGCGTTCCAATTCCAAATGCACCATTGTTAAATGTAACGATTGCATTAAATTTAAATATGCATGCTTCAGGAAGAGCAGAAATGTATTTTACACAAACAGGTATGATTGGTTGCGAAATACGTGAAGGAAAGATGCGTATGATTCAAGAGTGCAATAATCAAGTGAATAATAGACTCAAAGCAAATGCGGGTATTGGC
>CALBJM010000409.1 GCA_937893225.1 uncultured Erysipelotrichaceae bacterium
GTTTCTGTAAGTACTAATGGAGCGTTAACTTCCATACGTAATGTTGCCTGTGGAAGATATTCTTCCAAGGAACGTCCATTTACTGTGATGTTACCTGTTCCCGGAGTCATAAAAACGCGGGCAACAGACTTCTTTCTACGACCTGTTCCGGCGTAGCTAACTGTCTTCTTCTTTGTTGGCATTGTCTCTATTCCTCCTTACTTTACCTTCAACTCAACTGGCTTCTGAGCTGCATGTGGGTGATCAGGTCCTTCGTAAACAAATACGTGTTTACGCTGAACATCACCGAGCTTAGTATGTGGAAGCATGCCTGTAATAGCCTTTTGAACCCACTCTACTGTATACTGTTCACGCATAACCTTAGTGGATCTAACGCGAAGACCACCAGCCCATTGAGAATGTGAGAAGTAGAACTTCTTGAAATCCTGGTCGCCAGTAATCTTAACCTTATCAGCATTAACTACGATAACATAGTCACCGCAATCAACGTTAGGTGTGTAAGTTGGCTTGTTTTTGCCTCTTAATACTGAAGCTACTTTTGTTGCAAGACGTCCGAGTGTACAGTCTGTAGCATCAACTACATACCATGTGCGGACAACTTCGCTTGGCTTTAACATCGTTGTTTGACGCATAATCTTTTTTTCTCCTTTACTGAAAATGTAACTTTACCGGGGCTACATTTTTGGCATGGAGTGCCATTGCTTATTGTAGTAGTACCCATTGTTTAAGTCAAACATTTTTTATTATTTTATTTAGAAATTTTCAATTTTTATACTGTTTTACTATATAATTCAAAATTCCCTTTTCATTTAGCTTTTTACACAATTGTTCTTCAACTTCTAAAATGTATTTTTTATCTTGTATATCATACAAATACACAATAGCTTGTTCTTTTTGCAAGAAAAGAAAGCCCTTCATTTCTTGATTATTTCTTGTACATATTGCATAGTAACAAGGAAATACTTTTCCCTTGACGTTTCTTTCAATATCTTCAATATTCCAAGTATCATTTGGTAATCGATCATTTCTTAAAAATTCACGTATTTGAATATTTTCATTCAGTGCAATCATTTCAAAATAATCTACATGCTCCAGAGTCAGACCATTTGCTGGAGCGTTATGCCGCTTTACTGTTCTGCTTTTTGCCGCAAGCATTTGCTTAACATCTTCTATTGTTAATCTGCCTCTACCAACATCAATGATTGCTGCAGCCATCATTCTCACTTGATATCTTAGAAATCCTTTCCCAGTGAATGTCAGAGAAATCATTTTTCCTTTATTTTCACAACTTACTGCATATATTGAACGCACTTGAATAGGATAGTCTTTCAATGAAGATGAGTTAAAAGACGTAAAGTCATGCGTACCTTTAAATAAAGTTATACATTCTTTCATCTTTTCTATATCTAATGGCACAGAATATTGATATGCATAGTCTTTTGAAAACACATCATAAGTACCATTGTTTATTCGATACGTATATGTCTTAGAACGTACATTGAAACGTGCATGAAAGATACAATCTTTTTTTTCAACTTTCATTACACGAATATCATCTGGAAGAAATGCATTGATAGCGCCCATCCATTTTCTCTCATCCATAATACGATCTGTATCAAACATAAACACCTGTCCTCTAGCATTGACACCTGCATCTGTTCTACCAGAAGCAACAGCTAAAGTTGGTACTTGTGTTATACGAAACAATGCTTCTTCAATATGTTCTTGAATACTTGTACCATCTCCTTGTGTTTGCCATCCTGCATACGCTCGACCAACATAAGAAACTACGCAGCTATATCTCATTTAAACCACGCTATCCAAATAATGATTCCCATTAATGTACAACAACCAACAATCAACAACCAATCTTTTGCCTGCATTTTCAATTGCTTATACCGTGTACGTGGCTCTCCTGGTGCATAACCTCTTGCTTCCATTGCATTTGCAAGATCTTCTGCTCTTTGGAAAGCAGAAACGAATAAAGGCACGATCAAAGAAAGAATCGCCATAACCCTTTCCATCAATTTACCTTCCTTCATGTCTACACCACGTGATTCCTGTGCTTTCATGATTCGTGCGGTTTCATCAATCAAATCAGGAATAAAGCGTAAAGCTATACTGATCAACATTGCAATTTCATGAGATGGCAATCCAATTTTTTGAAATGGGCTTAAGAGATCTTCAATTCCTAGCGTCATTTCTAATGGTTTTGTCGTTGCTGTTAAGCAAGTCGTGATCATAATCATCAATAATAGTCTCACTGCTATGTAAAGTGTTTGCGTTACCGCATCAGAATATACAGTAAAAGAACCAATCGTTAACCAAACACTGCCTGTTTTCACTACAAGGATATTGATCAACAATAAGAAAACCAACATAAACAACATTGGTTTCATAGCTTTCCAAATAAAAGAAACTGACAACTTCGCCACAATGATGATAACAGCAGCACAAGCAAATATGATTGCATACCCTAACCATCCAGCAGGAAAGAATATTGTAATCAATACAAGCAGCATTGCCATGATCTTAGCGCGCGGATCCATGCGATGAATTGGGGAATTCAAAGGAAGATAACGACCGAGTGTAAAATTACCCATGTTTTTTTACCTCCTTTGCTATAAAATCAGCTAATTCTTCCATATCAACTACACTATCTGGTATATCAAAACCATTTTCATTTAGCATTTCTTTCATTCGTACGATATAAGGAGGTAAAATTCCTACTTCTCTGCATTTTTTAGGATCAGAAAAAAAGTTTCTTGTTGAATCATGTAATTTCACTTGCCCATTTTCCATAACAACAACGTCATCACAATAGTTATACACATTCTCCATATCGTGTGTAACCATCAACACTGTTTTATGATACTCTTTGTTCAGCTTGCCAAACAATGCCATCATTGCTTTTGTTCCAGCTGGATCTAATCCAGCTGTAGGCTCATCTAAAACAAGTACTTTTGGGTGCATTGCTAATATACCAGCTATGGCAACACGTCTTTTTTGACCACCTGACAATTCTAAAGGACTCTTTTCATAATACGACTCTGGAAGACCTACCATATGTAATGCTTCTACCGCAAATTTGGTAGCTTCGTCTTCTGTATGTCCAAAATTTTTTGGTCCAAAAGCTACATCTTTTATTACAGTTTCTTCAAACAATTGATATTCTGGAAATTGGAATACAAGTCCAACTTCCCCACGCAATGCTTTTAGCTTTTTCGCTTTTTCTCCTGCTTTAATTTGTCTATCTAAGATGTGTACCGTACCTGCTTCAGGTAAAAGCAACGCATTTAAATGTTGCACGAGAGTACTCTTACCAGAACCAGTTTGTCCAATAATTGCGGTCATCTTTCCTTCTGTGATTTCTAGATCAATATTTCGCAATGCATGATATTCATATGGAGTTCCAGCACTGTATGTATAACTTACATTTTCGAATGCAATTGGCATAATTCATCTACCATTCCTTCCATTGTTAAGTGGCGTTTTGTATGTACACCTCGTTTATTCAATGCATTGCGCAACTTTAAAGAAAAAGGAATATCTAACTGCATTTCATTCAACTTTGCTTCTTGTGAAAAAATTTGTTCTGGTGTACCTGTCAAAGCAACTTTGCCATCATTCAAAGCAATGACATAATCTGAAGAAGCAACTTCATCAATATCATGTGTAATAGACAAAATTGTTAAATCACTCTCTTTGTGCAAACGCATAATAACTTTTTTGATTTCATCTTTTCCATCAGGATCAAGCATACTTGTCGCTTCATCAAAAATCAAAATCTTAGGCTTCATCGCTAAAACACCCGCAATTGCCACTCTTTGTTTCTGACCGCCACTCAATTTTGTTGGTTCTTGTTCCATGAACTTTGTCATCTTCACAAGTGCAGCGTTTTCATTAATGATACCATCCATTAACGAAGGATCAACACAATGATTTTCTAGGCCAAATGCAATATCATCTCTTACCGTAGCACCTATAAACTGATTATCTGGATTTTGGAATACAATACCAATACGCGATCGAATTTTATTCAAATTTTCCACACTTAATGGGATACCATCAATCACAATTGATCCACTTTCTTTTTCCAAAAGTCCCATAATCAATTTTGCTACAGTAGATTTTCCACACCCATTGTGCCCTACAATTGTTGTATAACTACCTTCTTCTACAGAAAAAGAGACGTTGTTGATCGTCTTATATCCTTCTTCATAAGAAAAGTTCAAATCTTTCACTTCTAGAATTGCCATACACGCCTCTTTATTTATTGATTTAAATTTGCCAAAATTTCTACTAAACTTCTGACTCTTTTACACTTTGTATTCCTATGTAATCTCTTACGATCCAATAAAACCGCATTCAAGCCAGCATCATTTGCTTCTTTAACGTTTGTATCCAGATCACTAGAAACATATAATACTTCTGAATTGTCATAGGAAGTAATTTCACCAGCTTTAGCAAAGAAAGCAGGCGACGGCTTACTCACCTTATAATTTTCAGCACTCAAGATACCATACGGATGCAATCCATTCCTACGAATCACCACATGAATATAATCTTCTGAATGATTTGTCAAAATATACACTGGTAATGTACACTTTGCAAAAAACTCACGCACATCATCATGGATAGGACCATACATCCAAAAGTTTTGCAACAACGTATGCATCTGTTTTCTATCCTTTTTCAAGTTATATTTTTCAATTGCGGTAGTGATGATTTTATCTTCCATTTCATCGACTGTCATATAGTTTTCACCTTGAGATACCGCTTCTAATTTTGTCAATTCATCTTTATAAAAAGCAACTGCCTCTTCTTCACTTTTTACATCACTATTTTTCAAAAACTCATCAATCAGTTCTGAATACTGTTGCCCTTTAGCTGCTATCATCGCACCTGCAAAATCTAAGATAATTGCTTTAATCATTGTTCACCTTCCAAAAACTCGCATATTATACCATATTCGCGCTCTTTTTCCATAGACAATAACAGAATAGTAAATTCCATTCTGCATGTCCATGACAGTTTTAATTTATTTATAGTATTTCAATACTTATTTCGTTTTCACAATTTCCGTACTACAATTTTCAACAAGGAGCTAGAATATGAACATTACACAGTTTCAAAAAGACAGATTCGGTTTATTTATTCACTGGGGACTTTATGCAATCCCTGCTCGTGGTGAGTGGGTCAGAAGTAATGAAGAAATGGAAGAAGAAGCGTATCTTCCTTATTTCTATGATTTTCAACCAGATTCATTCAATCCTACA
Source organism: uncultured Erysipelotrichaceae bacterium (assembly GCA_937893225.1). Lineage (GTDB taxonomy): Bacteria > Bacillota_I > Bacilli_A > Erysipelotrichales > Erysipelotrichaceae > Bulleidia. Next base: position 5,280 of record CALBJM010000409.1, read on the forward strand.
CAATGGGCAAAATATGCTAAAAATGCTGGTATGAAATATGCTGTACTGACCGCAAAACACCACGATGGTTTTTGCTTATTTGACACAGCTACAACAACTTGGAAGGCAAAGCGTGATTACGTACGCGAATTTTTAGAAGCATTTCGCAATGAAGGCATACAGGTCGGATTATATTATTCTCTTCTAGATTGGCATCATCCAGATTATCCTCATTATAAAGATATGCACCACCCTATGCGTAATCATGAAGAATGTAAAAACGACGACAGGGATTTCTCACGTTATTTGACATATATGCACACCCAAATCAAGGAACTACTCACAAATTACGGAAAATTGGATATCATGTGGTTTGATTTTTCCTATGGGAATATGAAAAAAGATGTCTGGGATGCTGAAAAAATAGTATCTATGGCTAGACACTATCAACCAAACATGATCATAGATAATCGCTTAGAAGGCGATGGAATTTGGCCAGGCACGATCATGGATGAAAACCCTTCTTTTACTGCAGGAGATTTCACTTCCCCAGAACAAATGATTCCTCCATATGGCATCGTCAATAAAGTCGGAAAACCAATTCCTTGGGAAGCATGTTTAACAATGAATGAACACTGGGGATATTGCGCAAAAGACACAAATTACAAATCTGCACGTTTGCTTATTCATACACTTGTAGAATGTGTTTCGAAAGGTGGAAATATGATTTTGAATGTTGGTCCTGATGCACGTGGTAGGTTTCCAAAGCAGAGCATAATAGTCTTGGAGAAAATTGGTGAATGGATGCAGGAAAATCATGCATCTATCTATGGTTGTTCAAAATGCGATTTAGAGAAACCAGAATGGGGTAGATACACGCAAAAAGGAAATATCATCTACGCACATATCTTAGATGAGAGTATATTTGATATTCCAATCCATATTGCAAAAGATAGAATCCTAAAAATTAGGCGCTTATCCGATAATTCTGAAATCAAGATCCAAACGCCTTGGAATGCTGAAAGCTATCCTGATTACACATTTGTAAGCATCGATGCACAACACCACCAATGCCCTGACCCTATCGATACTGTTCTAGAAATAACCCTGAAATAGAGTAGAGTGAAGTAAATCATATTAATGCAATTCACTTCGACCATCTCATTGCACCATACGTACAGTTTCGTATACGGCGCTACGTTCATATTGTTTTCACGACTATCTTTGATAGTATTCTAGCGGATCGACCAGTCACGGTCTTTCCGCTTTTCTTATGGATAGTACTTTTTGGTTTCTTCCACATTCTTACTAGTATCACGCCTATTTTGTGTCGCAACCATTTTCCAAACTCAATCATGAATCGTTTCATAGATAGAAGCTTTGATTTCTTCCTTATTTACTTCTGAAATATTCGTCAATCTTACTTATTGGCATCTTATCGACGTTGTCTTCCCTTTTATTTGTAAATAATTCTGAAATCATCCCAATTTTCTTCTCCATCAGAGATTACATTTCTCTATTTCAGGCTATTTCCTTATTCAGATTGTTCAGTTATTGCGTATAGTGAAAGGCACTATACAAACATTAGACCATCACGGATAACAGCTTTTGGTTCACTACACTTGACGGTAAATACCTGTGGTACAGTTTATTTTGCACTAGATGTGCATCATACCCGACACATAAAACATGATCTTGCAACAAAAAGATCATTTCTAAATAATATTTCTCTGTTCAAACGGATATAAAATCTAATAATATCTTGCATTGTGTTCAATCATGCACAATTTTGCCCGTATGAGCGTTTTATCATCAAATCGCAATCCTTTTTTTAATGGCAATTTTTATCAATTCACGAATTCCAGCATCAAAATCATCTTTATTTTCAACCTTGCAGATCGTTACCAAATACTTCTGCTTTTCAATTCTGTACTTTCCGTCAGATTCAAGTTCATCCAAATATTCGAGATAATCCTCGGGAATTGACAAACCAGCTTCAAATTCGTACGACGAATGCAAATCATTTCCTGGTCTTATCAGAACTTCACACCTGCAATATTGAACATATTTCATAAATACACATGGCGCTGTTTCACTTTTAATCAGCCTTCATCAAAAAAAGGAGCCCAATGAACAGCAGAAAGAGATTCCACCCAATACATATCAACATTTTCCTGAGCTGTCGTAATTTCTTTTTTATAGCTTTTTTCTAAAATATCTACCATGTAATCCACGTTACTGTCAAACGCTTTACTGATTTCAGATACGGATATACCTAGTCGATTAAAGTGAAGACAATGTAAAGCAAAAAAAAGATTAAGCATGCAATAATTTCTGTAATTTAAGGCTATATTAGCAAAATGGTGAATAATTAGTTTAGTGTACCATTTTCTGTACA
>CALBJM010000410.1 GCA_937893225.1 uncultured Erysipelotrichaceae bacterium
TTCTGGTACTGCAGAAATCAAATCTTTGAAGTTTAAGTTATTCTCCCATGCCTTGATTGCTTGTGGTTGAACAGTATCATATGCTTTCTCTCTGCTCCAACCCTTTTCAATCAATTTCAACATGAATCTTTGAGAGAAGATAACGCCATTTGTCATCCAAATATCTTTTTCCATTTTTTCTGGGAAAACTGTTAGATTCTTCAAGATACCACCAAAACGCGTCAACATGTAGTCTAAGAGTTCCGTAGCATCTGGTGCAATGATTCTTTCGGCAGAAGAATGTGAAATATCTCTTTCATGCCAAAGTGGAATATCTTCATAAGAAGTCATCATATAGCCTCTTAATACTCTTGCACATCCACAAATATTTTCTGAACCAATTGGATTTCTTTTATGAGGCATTGCAGAAGAACCTTTTTGTCCTTTGTTAAAATGCTCTTCAACTTCTCTCACTTCAGTTCTTTGTAAATGTCTAATTTCCATAGCCATCTGTTCAATCGTAGAACCAATCAAAGCAAGAGTACCAAAATAGTGTGCATGACGATCTCTTTGTAAAATCTGTGTGGAGATATTCGCAGATTGAATGCCTAACTGCTCACATACATAATCTTGTACAAATGGTGGAATATTTGCAAAAGTACCAACTGCACCAGAAATCTTTCCAGCTTCAACATCTTTTCTAGCTTCGTCAAATCTTTCAAGATTTCTCTTCATTTCTTCATACCATAGAGCAAATTTCATGCCAAATGTTGTAATTTCAGCATGTACACCATGTGTTCTTCCCATCATGATCGTATCTTTGTACTTTAGTGCATTTTCTTTTAAGATTTCCATGAAATCTAAAATATCTTGTCGAAGTATGACATTCGCTTTTTTGTAGCGTAATCCGTATGCAGTATCTACTACATCTGTTGAAGTGACACCATAATGGACCCATTTTTTTTCTTCACCCAATGATTCAGAAACACAACGTGTAAATGCCACTACATCATGACGCGTTTCTTGCTCGATTTCATGAATACGATCTACAGTAAACTTTGCATTCTTTCTAATTTTTTCTACATCTTCAGCTGGAATCTCACCAAGTTTGCTCCAAGCTTCATCAATCAGAATTTCAACATCCAGCCATGCCTGAAATTTGCTTTCTTCTGTCCAAATGTTTCGCATTACTTCTCTAGAATATCTTTCAATCATAGAACTCTCCTTTTCTTCTTATTGATTTTCAAGAACTTTTTCTGCTTGTACACGTGCATTTTCTATATCATTCGTAATTACGACTATAATTTTTGAATCATTGTTTTTCACAATTGCATTACTGATCTTAAAGACTTCTTGTGGATAGTTTTTGTTACACTCTATTTTTAACGTACTAAGATACTCATCTATATAATTTAAGCAAGCATTAAGATCTTGTGGATAAACGACAGCCACCATATCATAGTTGCCGTCTGTATTTGAACGATACATCGTTGCTTCTTTAACAACATCCTTATCTCCTGCAAAAACCATACCTAAAACAACTCGATTTTTAACTTTCACTAGATCATTCATATCTAATGCAGAAACAAGTTGTTCTGTCTCAATTTCCGATTGTGTTGTCTCAGTACTGCTATTTATCGTAGATTGAGATGGCATTGTACAACCAAATAAAAGAAATACAGGAAATACAATGCCAACAAAAAACTTACGCATGACTATTTCAAAATACTATCTACCGCAGTCTTTGCTTGGTCTTTATCAGATGCAATTACCAAAATCACTTGTTTTTTATTACTTTCAACTACTGCATCACTGATTTTTTGGACTTCTTCTCCAAAATACTCTGTAGCATTTGCCTTTGTAGAATCAAGATACTTTTGAATAGCATTTTCTACATCTTCTGTTTTGCTCGTTGCAAATACCGCAACTGTATCAGAATTTCCAGCTACTTTAGACAAATACACACATGCATCTGTTGTTAAACTAGAATCACCCTGGAAAAACAAACCATTCACAGCTGCAGAAACGAGTGGTTCATCCATCGTATCACTCATACCCAATGTTTCAACAAGCTGCTTTGCTTCTTCAGCAACATTACCATTTTCTTCTGTTTCTTGCGTTTGATTGACAGATGAAACAGGATCTTGAATCTTAACTGTATCTGTATCATCCTTCTTTGAAGAACAACCTGCTAATAAAGCAATTACACATATACTACTCGCAAATTTTTTTAACATACGTTTCCTCCTTTA
>CALBJM010000411.1 GCA_937893225.1 uncultured Erysipelotrichaceae bacterium
CAACTGTGCTTCATCTGCAAGCTTTTTGATTGCAGAAAGAACCTTGTCATCTACAGCTTTTGCCGCATAATTATATGTAAGACCTTCTGCCATTGGTACAGTATAATTCTTTACGCGCTCTGCACCATTGTTTCCACTCATTACAGTTTTTAAATCAACTTTTTCGCAAGCTTCCAATTCTTTAAAAGAATCAAGCTCATCAAGATTTTTCCAATCTACCATCTTGAAAGATTCCTCCTAAATACGTATACAATTTTATTGCAAGCAACTTAAAAAAGAAAGATGATTTCTCACCTTTCCTCGAATAATACTAGCTAAAATGATAAATCTTCACCATTTGTCGCAATAACTTTCTTCATCCATGCAAAAGAATCTTTTTTTACTCTTTTGAATGTACCTTTTCCTTCATCATCCATATCTACATAAACAAAGCCATAGCGTTTCTTCATTTCTCCTGTACTTAAAGAAACAAGATCTATTGGTCCCCACATTGTATAACCAAAACAAGGAACGTGATCTATATTGATTGCATCTTTCATTGCTTGAAAATGTTGCGATAAATACGCAATACGATATGTATCATGGACTTTTCCATCTTCCAACTCATCTGTTGCACCCAATCCATTTTCAATAACAAACAATGGCTTTTGATAACGATCATACAGTTCATTTAAACAATAGCGTAACCCTAATGGATCTATAGGCCATCCCCATGGCGTAGAAGGAAGATATGGATTGCTTTCTCCGCCCATGATTTCCATTGGATCCATCGTCGTAAAATGATCAGCACAAATCGTTGTAGAACGGTAATACGAAAATGAGATAAAATCTAATGTATATTTTCGAATATATTCTAGATCTTCCGGTTGGATTTGCAGATGTACATTTTTTTCTTCAAATATCTTGAAAGCATAATTTGGGTACTTGCCACGTGCCATGACATCAATAAAGAAATAATTCATGCGACGATGTTCATAGCACGCAAAAACATCTTCCGATTTACAAGTTGCAGGATACATTTCGCTCATCGCAAACATCGCTCCAAACATTGCATCCGGCATCATCTCGTGTCCAATCTGAATTGCTTTACTACTAGCAACAAACATGTGATGTTGACATTGATAAAATGTTTGCGGTGTTTCTACATGTATGCCTAATTTTGCATATCCATGAATCGCATTTAATTCATTAAATGTCAACCAATACTTGCACTTACCACGATACCTATCAAACAATGTAGTCGCATACTTCACATAGGCTTCAATCAAGTATCGATTATTCCATCCATCATATTCTTTAGCCAAATAATTAGGCATTTCATCATGGCAAATAGTAATCAAAGGCTCAATACTATATTCTCTACATGCATCAATAACATCCTCATAAAAATCTAATCCTTCTTCATTTGGATTTTCTTCAACACCTGTCGGATATATCCTCGACCAACAAATGGAAAAGTGAAAAATATTGAAGCCCATTTCAGCCATCAATGCGATATCTTCTTTGTAGTGATGATAAAAATCTACTGCTCTATGTGATGGATAATACATATCTCCATACAATTTAGCTTCTGCGCCATCTGGAAATGATTCTAAGGAATTCACAGAACTCCTTGTTCCATCTTTTAATTCCAGCGTAATTTGGCGTTTTTTACTTGCAGAACCACTTGTTACAAAATCTTGTGTATTCATGCCTCTGCTGCCTTCTTCAAAACCACCTTCATATTGAAAGTCAGCAGTAGCACCACCCCACAAAAAGTCTTTTGGAAAACTTGTATGCATATCTCTAATATTATTTTTTCAATATAAAGAATGCGCTTTGTGCAGGAACAATATTTCCAGACAAAATATTTCCATTATAGGAATACAGAACATCGCCTTGCATATCTACATCTGAAGAAACATCTTTTCCAGAAGGATTGATAACAACTAAAATTGTTTCTTCATCATGCTTTCTTTCATAAATTAAAGGATAACCTTCATATGAGATAAGTTTAAAATCGCCACGATTTCCTAAAGCAGAATGCTCTTTACGAATTTCAATCAAGTCTTCTACTTCATGCAACAAAGAATTCTCATCTAAACTTTCTGTAGAAACATTGATAGAACCCATATTTTCTACATCTTGTGGAATATATAATTTCTCTTTCTTTGCAGAAGAGAAACCAGCATTTGTAGAAGTATCCCATTGCATTGGACTTCTAGAACCAGTACGATAATATCCACCTTCTATAGAATGCGGTACATCTACATAATGCATGCCAATTTCATCACCATAATATACAAAAGGAACACCAGGCATAGACAGCAAGAACGCAAAAGCAATCTTCATTTCTTCAGAATCCAATGTTCTTGCCATACGATCCATATCATGATTTCCACTTGGAATACAAATCATGCCGCCATTTTTCTTAGCTTTTTCATAATTCTGTAAATACAATTCCCAGAATGCTTTTAGATTTCCTTCACCTTTGCTTGAAAAATAAGGATGCTCAGTTCTAAATAAATCAGGATAATGTGAAGGTCCAAAATGGAGAAGGAAATCCATGTCAAAGCCACCTTCTAAAGACTTATCTGGTTCACCCCATTCACTCACCATAACTGCTTCTGGGAATTCTTTTCTTAAAAATCCCATAACATCTTGCCATAAAGCAATCGTTCCCTTTTTATCTGGATCATTCTTCACTAAGCTTCCAGCCATATCTACGCGGAAGCCATCACAACCCATACCAAGCCAAAAACGCATGATATTTTTTAATTCTTCACGTGTTGATAAAGGACCCGCATCATTCATATCCTGTTCCCAATCTTGTCCTTCATCTTTCTTATAGAAACCATAGTTTAATGCAGGCTGCGCCGTAAAGAAGTTCAAAGCAGCAGAGCCATCACGATCATATCCGCCACGATACCATCCTGTAATACTGCCAACACCATCTGGCGCATTCCATACACTATCTGTCCATATATAACGATCTGTATACGCATTTTTCTCAGGTTTGCAAGAATCAATAAACCATGCATTTTCACTTGAGCTATGCCCAGCAACCAAATCTAATATGACATGCATACCGCGCTTATGTGCTTCTGCAAACAAATGTTTCAAATCCTCATTTGTACCATATCTTTCAGCAACCTTATAAAAATCACGAACGTCATACCCAGCATCTACAAACGGAGAATCAAAACAAGGATTCAACCACAATGCATTAAAACCAGCATCTTGGATATATTCAAGTTTCTCAATTATTCCAGGAATATCTCCAATTCCATCTCCATTTGTATCATTAAAAGACTGCGGATAAATCTCATAAAAAATTGCACTATCTAACCATTCATGTGCCATACTTTTCTCCTTTTCATTTATTTAGACTTTCTAAAAAGATCTTCTATCCAAGAATCCACACAATGCTCAACAGTATCTTGTACCGAACTATATTCACGCATCGTAATAATATGATGTCTCAACATAGAATGATAAAATTTACCAACGCTTTTTGAAACGCGGCGAATTAAAACCGGTGTAGACCACCAGCACTGATTGACAACATATTTTCCAAAGCAATCATTGATATAATCAATACCCTCTTCTACAGACAAACGCTTATTCTGCAAATATGTATCCACATAAAACTTTGCACCCTTAATATCTATATCTATAGACTGATCCTTTTCATTAACCAAATCACTTTGAAACAACTGTAATAATGCATCATTTCTACATTGCACATCTTCAAAAGAATTATTCTCTTGCATGTTCGCCTCCTAAGAACAAAATTATCTTCTAAGAATCATCTATATATAGTTTAGTCCTATATTTTATAAAAAAAAGAGAAGAAAATGGAATATTGTTCCATTTCTTCTCATAAATTACTTCGAAGCCAAATAATCAGCAACATACTTTCCAGATGTTAATGCCCAACCATTGTTTGCTCCAGAAGGTGAATCATCACCCATCTGACCACCAATGATTTCACCAGCAGCATACAAACCATCAATTGTCTTGCCATTTGTATCAACTACTTGTAAATTCCCATCAACATCAAGACCACCCATTGTTGTAGCATAACGAGCCTTTTGTTCAACAATAAAAATTGGACCATCCTCGAATTTCGCTGTCAAATAATCTTTTGCACGTCCAAAATCTTTATCTTCACCAGCATCAACATAGCTATTAAATGTTTCAATTGTCTTAGTCAAAGCATCACCATCAATACCAGCTGCCTCTGCTGCTTCTTTTGCTGTAGAACCCTTTGTAAAAAGTGGTTCACTCTTACCATTATTTGCAACATATGCATCGATCATTTCTTCACTCAATCCAGCTGCAGCTAACTTGCTCTTCCATTCATTAAATGTTGCTTCATCCATAACAAGATACAACATTTCACCCTTTTGTGCTTGTTCCTTTTCAAGGATTTCATGGTTACTAGCTTTTTCATTCACAACACGAACACCCTTGTCATTAAC
>CALBJM010000412.1 GCA_937893225.1 uncultured Erysipelotrichaceae bacterium
ACTTGATGACTTTGTAGCAACAGGTACACAGTTGAATTCTGATGTGACAGCTGAATTACTGACTTCGATATTTGTTACAAGTACACCTTTACATGATGGTGCAGTCATCATTCAAGGAGATAAGATTGCATGCGCTTCTGCTTATTTTCCACCTACAAATGCAGATCTTCCATCTCGTTTTGGTGCGCGTCATAGAGCAGCAATCGGCTTTTCTGAAGTTACAGATGCAGTGACGATTGTCGTTTCTGAAGAAACGGGGTCTATCTCTATTACGGAAAGAGGCGCTATTTTTGCGATAGATAGCCGAGAGTCTTTGAAGAAGTATTTGCAGCGTGCAATTATTGGCGATACAGATTCTAAAAAAACACCAAAAGACGGAAATAAAGATACAGGCATTTTGTCTATGTTAAAAGTGAAGAAACAGTCTTCTTCTACAGATTTTATTACTGAAGATGCTGCAGTTCGTAAAGAGGATGTTGTCCATATGCAAGCGGATGCAGAAGCAAAAGCTGCAGAAATCAAATTGCCACACAAAAAGAAAAGACCTGCACCATCTTATCCACAGCAGGAGAAGAAAATTGTGCCAACAGTTGTAAAGCCAGCGCAACAGGTGATAGAAAAGAAAGTGGAATCTATCAAGCCTGCGCCAAAAATGACACCAGAAGAAGTACAGGCGGCACGTGCAGCGGCATTAAATAATTATAGGGTGAATAAACAAGAGGATACAAAGCAAACACCGATCCTCAATGAAGAAGATCGTAAGTTTGATACGAGTAAATTGGATATTTCACAAATCGTTGGTTTTAATGATGAATTGGATAAACAATTCAAAATGGTTGAAAAATTAGAGCATAGTGCCTCTGAAGAAACAAAAGGAGGTGATGATAATGCGTAAAAAGAGAAAAGATGATTCTGTTGAAACAACAGAAGAAAAGAAAACTGAACGTGCGAATCGTATTGCTGAACAATCTCAAAAGGTACAAAAAACGTATGAAAGATTTGAAGAAGTTTTATTTAAGATAGTGCGTACTTTTTCTACTGTATTAGATAAAGTTCTATTTAATAAAAAATATAGCAAGATTGTCGCATTTGTATTAGCTATCCTTTTGTATGGAGTTGTGAATTATAATGCAATATCTTCATCTTATCAATCTTCATTGCGCTATTCTAAGACGATTTCAGATGTAACGGTTACGGCAAAATATAATTCGGATACATTTGAAGTGTCTGGTCTGCCTGAAACAGTAGATGTTGTTTTGACTGGTGATGCTGCAAATGTTACTGCTGCAGCAAATGGAGAAAATGGAACAGTTATTTGTGATTTGGATGGCTTGACAGAAGGTACGCATGAAGTGAAATTGACAACAGAAGGCTATGGTAATAATGTCAATATTGTTGTGAATCCTTCAAATGTGAGTGTCACGATGAAGAAAAAGACAACACAGCAGTTTGATATATCTTATGACTTCATCAACCAAGATCGCATGGATGCGATATATTCTCCAGGTACACCTGAGTTTGAATATACAAAAATTAATGTTCGTGCTAGCAAAGATACATTGGATTCTATTGCTTTTGTCAAAGCATTGATTGATGTAAGTAACCAGACTTCTGATTTTGAACAAGATGCGCCTTTGATTGCTTATGATTCTTCTGGTAAGCCTGTAAATGCAGATATTGTACCGGATACGGTGCATGTAAAAGTACCTGTGACTTCACCAAGCAAATCTGTAAAAATACAAGTACAGGTTAGTGGAGAAGTACCAGATGGAAAAGCGATTGATTCTATTTCGATGGACCAAGAAACTGTTACGATTTATGGGTCTGAAACAACATTGGCAGATATTGACCAAGTCGTTGTGACATTGAATGCAGAGACTTTGACAAAGGACTCTACAGTTTTGCGTCCACTTGTTCTTCCAGCAGGTGTAACGAGTGCAAGCAACTTGCAAGTAACAATGAATATTAAATTGGGAGATGCCGAAGAAAAGACGATCGAGGATGTGCCAATTAATGTTGTGAACAATACGAATCACTATAAGGCTTCACAACCAGATAATAAGACAACGACTTCTGTAACAGTCAAAGGGACAAAGAATAACATTGATAAAATCAATGCAGATGATATCAATGTCTACATTGATATGAAAGATGTACAACCTGGATTGCAGACATTTGCATTGCAGATTGAGCAACCATCTAATGGATATGTGACATATACATTGAATGAATCAGAATATGAATTAAACGTACTTGGCGAAACAAGTGATGCGGATACTAATGAAGGAGCAAATATTAACAATGACTAAATATTTTGGAACAGATGGAATTAGAGGTAAAGCTAATGAAGGCCTTACTGCAGAACGTGCATTTCAAGTTGGTAGATATCTTGGCTATTATTTTTCTAAAGATGGTAAGAAAAAAATCGTAATTGGGAAAGATACAAGATTGTCTAGTGATATGTTAGAAAATGCTTTGGCTGCAGGTATAGCTGCGCAAGGCTGTGATGCATATTTAGCAGGTTATGGACCTACGCCAGCGATTTGTTATTTGACACGCAATGAGGATTTTGCATGTGGTGCAATGATATCTGCTTCTCATAATCCTTTCTACGATAATGGAATCAAGGTCTTCTCTAAAGAAGGTATCAAATTGCCAAGTGATATTGAAGATTTGATTGAAGATTACATTGATGGGAAAACTACACTAGAATATGTCACTGGTGAAAAGATTGGTAAGATCATACCTTATGAAAAGGGCATTGAAGATTATTTGAACTTTATTGTGGAAGAATTTGACATTGATCTTAGAGGCATGAATATTGCGATGGATTGTGCAAATGGTTCAGCTTCAGTTACTGCAGAGCGCGCTTTAAAAATGCTTGGTGCGCATGTATATGCTATGCATAATGAACCAAATGGCATCAATATCAATACACATGCTGGTTCTACACATCCTGAAGTATTCCAAGAATATATGCGTGCACATGTTGGGGAATATGATCTGGGATTGACATTTGATGGGGATGCAGATCGACAAATCTTAGTTCGACCAAATGGAGAATTGGTGAATGGCGATTATGTATTGTACATTCTTGGAAAATACTATAGAGATCAAGGTACATTGACTGGAAATACGATCGTAACGACAGTGATGGCAAATTTAGGTTTATGGAAAGCTATGGAAAGAGAAGGCATCAATGTTGAAAAGACGCAGGTTGGTGATAAGTATGTGTATGAACAGATGTGTAAACATGGATATATTGTTGGTGGAGAACAGTCAGGACATATTATTTTGAAACACCATGCTACAACAGGTGATGGGTTAATGGCTGCTTTAGCAATTTTAAAGGTCATGAAGAAAACAGGAAAGACAATTGATGAATTGTGTGATGGGTTAACGATTTATCCGCAACTACTTGTGAATGTAAAAGTAACGGATAAGACACAAGTATTAAATGATGCGGAAATCAATTCAGAAATTGCTGCTGTAGAAGAAGAATTGAAAGGAAATGGACGCGTTTTGGTGAGACCTAGTGGAACAGAACCATTGTTGCGTGTGATGGCTGAAGCAGAAACAGATGAAATTTGTGATAGAGTGGTAGGAAAAATTGCTCGCTTGATTCAAAAGAAATATGGTGTTGAAGAAGAACAATAAGCTTTAAGAGGGTGTCTAAGGACATCCTTTTATTATTTAAGTGTGATAAAATGTTTATAGGTGATGCATATGAAAAAAGTAATTACAATTGTAGAAGATGAAAAAGATTTGAATGAGCTTGTGAAACGATATCTTGAAAGAGAAGGGTATGAGGTACGTTCCTATTTGACATATGATGAAGCATCTCAGCATACAAATGATGATGATGTGCATTTATGGATCTTGGATATCATGCTTGGAGAAAAGAGCGGTTTTGATTTGATTGAAGAAATTCGAGCAAATGATTCTCAAGTGCCAGTTATTTTTATGTCTGCGCGTGATAAAGAATTTGATAGAATCATCGGTTTAGAAAAAGGTAGTGATGACTATATAACAAAACCATTTTCA
>CALBJM010000413.1 GCA_937893225.1 uncultured Erysipelotrichaceae bacterium
TACAACGAATCTTGTAAATACATACTTAAAGTATGAGGTGCATCATAGCGAACATGGTTGATTTTTCCGCTGGCACCACACCCAATTCCATAAAAATCGTAATAGTTCCAATACGCTTTATTGTGCATGGATTCATGATTTCCACAAGCAAAATTACTCACTTCATATTGGTGAAAACCCTCTTTTTGCAAGTATGCAACGATCCACTCATACATGTTTGCTTCTGTTTCTTCATCCAATGGTGTATATCCTTTTTTTCCAAATATTGTATTTTCTTCAATAGTTAAAGAATAAAGCGACATGTGCTTTGGTTGTAGCGTTAATGCTTTTTTAACCGTTTCTTGCAACATCTCCATCGTTTGAAAAGGAAGAGAATACATAATGTCCAATGAAATATTTGATATTTCATATTTCTTTAAAATAGAAATGGTGTCTTGTACTTGTTGAAACGTATGATGTCTTCCTAATAGTTTTAACAGTTTTTCATTTGTCGTTTGCAATCCAACAGAAGCTCTATTTACACCATGAATAGATAAGATTTGTGCTTTTTTTTCATCCAGTGTTTCTGGATTGATTTCAATCGTATATTCTTTTACATTTGATGCATATGGATCTAAGAGTGTTAAAAGACGATCTAGTTGTTCTGCTGTTAGAACAGTAGGTGTTCCTCCTCCAATGTAGATTGTTTTTAAGTCGTAAGAAATCTCACTTGCTTGTAATTCCTTTTGTATAGCATCAAACCACTGCTCTATTTGATTGGTTTGGTACACAACGTGTGCAAAATCACAATATGCACAAATACTTTTACAAAAGGGTACATGAATATACAAATAGGAAGGTTTATTTTTTTGTATCATCATCCATTGAAAGAACAGCCATAAAAGCTTCTTGTGGAATAACAACAGAACCGACAGCTTTCATACGCTTTTTTCCTTCCTTTTGTTTTTCTAAAAGTTTTTTCTTTCGAGAAATATCGCCACCATAACATTTCGCCAATACATTTTTACGTAATGATTTTATATTTGTTCTAGCAATGATTTTCCCACCAACTGCAGCTTGCACTGGTATCTCAAATTGTTGTTTAGGAATTAGATCTTTTAACTTAGAAGTAATTTCAGAACCTCTGTGATACGCTTCAGAACGATGAATAATGACAGATAATGCATCGACATTTTCTCCATTTAGAAGAATGTCCATACGTACGAGATCATCTTTTCGATAGCCAATGAGTTCATAATCTAAAGAAGCATAGCCTTTTGTACATGACTTTAATCGATCAAAGAAATCAAATATGATTTCTGATAAAGGCATTTCATAGATGATCGTATTTCTACCTTCATCAATGATGTCCATCGTTTGATAGATACCTCGCTTTGCTTGACATAATTCCATAACTGCTCCAATGAATTGATCAGGCACCATAATAGATGCTTTCACATATGGTTCCTCAACGTGATCTATTTTTGAAGCATCTGGCATTTTTGCTGGATTATCAATTTCTAACAAAGTACCATCAGACATATACACGTGGTAAATAACAGATGGAGCAGTTGCGATAAGATCAAGGTTATATTCTCTTTCTAATCTTTCTTGTACAACATCCATATGCAATAAGCCTAAAAATCCACAACGGAATCCAAAACCTAATGCTTGTGAAGTTTCTGGTTCATATTGCAAACTTGCATCATTTAATTGCAATTTATCTAATGCATCATGCAGATCTTGATACTTTGCAGCATCACTTGGATACAATCCACAATATACCATTGGATTTAATTTACGATACCCTTCTAATGGTGTATCGCAAGGTCGATCTGCATTTGTTACTGTATCACCTACTTGTACTTCATGAATATCTTTCATACTAGCTGCAAACCATCCAACATCGCCATTGATCAATTTATTGACCTTGACTTCTTTTGGATTACGAATACCAGCTTCTAATACTTCATATTCTGCACCTGTTTCCATGAAACGAATCTTATCACCTACTTTTAATTCGCCTTCTCGAATTCTAACAAGTGCTATAACACCTCTATATGGATCATAAAAAGAATCAAAAACTAGGGCTTGTAAAGGTGCATTCGCATCTCCACTTGGTGCAGGAATCTTTTCTACGATAGCTTCAAGTACTTTATCTACATTTAGACCGCTTCTTGCTGAAATCATTGGAGCATCTGAACAATCTAAGCCAATAATATTTTCAATTTCTTCTTTTGTTACTTCAGGTTGCGCATTATTCATGTCGATTTTATTAATAACAGGAATAATTTCTAGATTATTATCTAAAGCAAGATACGTATTGGCAAGTGTCTGAGCCTGTACGCCTTGCGTACT
>CALBJM010000414.1 GCA_937893225.1 uncultured Erysipelotrichaceae bacterium
TCATTACTGGTTTGTGAAGGCGGGAGAAAGGCCGCCTTAATGGGTGAAAAAATGGGATTTAGAAAAGATTTTTTATGGGGAGGAGCTACTGCTGCCAACCAATTTGAAGGTGGAGCAACCGAAGATCAACGAGGCCTAGCAAATGTAGATTTAATGCCTTTAGGAAAAGACCGTTATTCCGTAGGAACTGGGCATTTAAAAATGGAAACATTTGATTGTAATCATTTTTATCCTGCGTTAAGTGCAGTAGATTTTTATCATCATTACAAAGAAGATATCAAAATGTTTGGTGAAATGGGATTTAAAACATTTCGTTTGTCTATCGCATGGACGCGTATTTATCCTAATGGAGATGAAGATACGCCTAATGAAGCAGGACTTCAATTTTACGAAAATGTATTTAAAGAATGCCATAAATATGGCATTGAACCACTAGTGACGATCAATCATTTTGATTGTCCAATGCACTTGATTCAAAAAATAGGCGGTTGGCGTAATCGTAAAATGGTGGATTATTTTGTGGCTTTTTCAAAAACGATTCTATCGAGATACAAAAGATTGGTCAAATATTGGATTACTTTTAATGAAATCAATATGATATTGCATTTTCCGTTTGTGGCTGCTGGAATATGTTTTGAAAAAGGTGAAAATGAAATTCAAGTAGAAATCACTGCAGTTCACCATCAATTAATTGCTAGTAGTTTGGTTACAAAATTAGCACACGAAATGAATCCTGAAAATCAAATAGGATGTATGATTGCTGCAGGATCATATTATCCTGAGACTTGTAAGCCAGAAGATTATTGGCAAGCAATCTGTGATAATCGTGAAGTTTATATGTTTGCGGATGTGCAAACTCTAGGTTACTATCCAAATTATGCTTTAAAATGGATAGAAAAGCACCACGCGTCGATTCCGTTTATGCCACAGGATAAACAAATATTAAAAGAAAATACAGTTGATTTTGTGAGTTTCTCTTATTATTCTTCTAGAGTTAGCAGCAGTGATAGAAATAAAGCACAACAATCTGAAAGCAACATGTTTGCTTCAGCACCAAATCCGTATTTGAAACAAAGTGAATGGGGATGGTTGATTGATCCATTAGGGTTTAGAAGTACGTTAAATGAATTGTATGATCGTTATCATAAACCGCTATTTGTTGTTGAAAATGGATTGGGAGCTAAAGATGTTGTTGAACGTGATGGTACTATACATGATGTTTATCGTATTGATTATTTGAGACAACACATTCAAGCAATGAAAGATGCGGTTGAAAAAGATGGTGTAGATTTATTGGGATATACGACATGGGGATGTATTGATTTGATTTCTAATGGAACAGGGGAAGTTGAAAAACGATATGGTTTTATTTACGTGGATCGAGATAATGCAGGAAATGGAACATATCAACGTATCAAAAAAGATTCCTATTTTTGGTATCAAAAAGTGATTGCTAGTAATGGTGAAAATTTATGATATAAAATTGGAATTCTCGACCATTCAATGTCTGTGTAGACAATAGGAAATGACCTCCCAATAACTTGCAGCACCGAGGATCATCCGAGATATACTTGTTATTGGGTAATAAACAATAGTTGTTAGGGTCAGGAGAAAATCGCCAAATAGAGTCAGGAGAAAATAGCCAATTTCATTCAATCAAAAACAGCCAATTGTAATTAAAAAGATCATTACCATTTTTCAATAACAGTCCTACACTGATATACGTCAACACATCAGATAGAGGAGGTAATTTTGAATATAAGCGGTAATGACCTCGAGGACATATTAACACATGCCCTTGCCACCATAAAGGAAAATATGGGTGAAAATTATTCGATTGATAAAGTAAATCTTGCAGAAATGCAAAGACTTACTGGTATCAGTCGTGCAAAGTTAAGAAGATTAAAAAAGAATGGTTTTGTAATTAAGCAAAACGGAAATAAAGGTAAGAAATCTAGTTGTACTGTTCTGTCTGGTTACGAAGCTGTTATTAATAATCTTCTTGTAAACAATGTCACTAATTCAGAAGTTATATTTGAAAAAATAAGTGAACTTGGGTATACAGGTGGTTTAACAACTGTAAAGAATTATATTTCTAATAACAGATTTCTTATTCCTGCACCGCGTGAAATTGTAAGTCCACAAGGTAACAGAGGAAGAAGGTATCAAACAGGTCCAGGCGAAAGCTATCAGATGGATTGGGGATTTGTCAAAGTAAATACGCATGATGGTACTTCTTATCAGTGTGCATGATTTGCCATGATATGTCATCATTGTGGTGCGCGTTACATTGAATTCTTTCCTAATGCCAAACAGGAAAATCTGTTCATTGGTATGATTCATGCATTTGTTTACATGGTCATTCCAAAGACTGTTCTTACAGACAATATGAAAAGTGTTGTAATTAGAAGAGATGCAGAAGGAAATCCAATATGGCAGAAGGACTATGAAGCCTTCATGAAAGTAATTGGATTCCGTACAAAGCTTTGTAAAGTACGCCACCCATTCACTAAGGGAAAAGTTGAAAGGCTTGTTCGTTTTGTTAAAGAAAATTTCATTGTTGGAAGGAGTCAATATGGATGGTTTAGCTAACTGTGAGTGAACTATGATGGAAGAGAGTAGAGTACAGAGCTAACGGTGAAACCATTGCGTTGTTGGGGTGGAAAGAGATTTCCTGATACACGAATAACAGAATGGCTAACTGACGTAAACTGTTACAAATCGGGATTCTTTTCTTATCTTCTTCGACAAATGCCATTTCATAACAGCTCACAACAAATCTCGTGTCGTTAAATCAAAAATAAATAAAAGTAAAAATCTCCTTGTTTGGATCGTTCCACTAGGAGATTTTATAGCATTTGTTTGTTTTGTATTTTTTCCTGAAATAAAACACACAAAATATGACACTTGATAAAAGACTTACACTAATACAGATCTTTCTCATTGGTGTACTTTGATAAGTGAGTGTGTAGATATGGTCTTTTTGTACATGTGCTTGCATGAGAGAAGTTTGGCTAGCTTGTATTTTTATTTCATTATGATTCTCGTCATACAAATGATAGCCTAAGTACCATGTTTTTGGCAGAATGATATCCATATCTTCACTGATAGTATGCGTATCTATGATTAGGGCATTATAGTCTTTTGTGTAAGAAATAGTTGTAGGTGTTCCATTGCTTTGTGTGATTTGTTTAGTTAGTGTTCTGAAATCTGGGGAATTTATTGGTAAATAATCTCCTCCAGCAAGTTCAACACGTACATAGTATGCAGAGTAATATGGGTCTACGATTTTTCCATCTAATACGTCTTGCCATGTAGTTTGACTCGTTAAACCAAATGTTCTTCCATATACAGGAAAGATATGATACAAGCACTCCAAACATAATACACAAAGTATAGATATTTTTGCGGCTTTTTTGGTACACAACTCTGTAATTCCGATAGAAGCAGGTATGCACAAAAGTGTCATTGCAATGGTGTTGAAACGCCAAGGAAACTGCATGATTTGCAATGGTAAAATTGAGTAAGGAACGAAAGAAGAAGGCAGCAACATAGTTATATATCCAAGAATAAGATATGTTGTGACCCATGAATTCTTTTGTTTTACAAAGAGATATGAAATAGGTGTAAATGTTAAAAACCATCCGATATTGACAGTCATTGTAGAAGCTGCATCGAGTGTATTTCCACTGTATCCAAATATTGTTTTATTTACAAAGTATTGCCATAATTTCATAGAACCTGATGCAAGGTCGCTGCTTTGTGCGTAGTAATCAACAATAAAGGATTGGGAATGCAATTGTTCGAGCATTGGCAGAGTGAAAAACGCTGAAAAAAGAAATGCTAAGCCAACATTTATACATAGAAATGCTCCTTTTTTCTTTGTGATAGTCGTATAAAAAAGAATACAGAGAATCAAAAAAAGGAAACATCCCATCAAAAATGTTAGGTTGTGGGAAAGAGCTAAACCTGTTAGTCCAATAGTTAGTGTAAAAGATTTTTTATTTTCTTTTAGAATTCTATAGGTTCCTAATAAGATGAGTGGCAAAAATACAAAAGCAAAGATTTCTCCAAGTGCCCCTCTCACATATGTATCTGTAATACGATAGTTCGAAAAAAGATATGCAGTACTGGCTAGATATGGTGCTGCTTTTTGTTTCGTCATTTCTTTACATAACAAAAACATCGTACAGGCAGATAAGAATGTTGCGGTGAATACAGTGACTTTATATGTTGTTGATATAGCCAGTCCTATTACATGGAGTAATGCAAAAGGAATTAACAAAAAATCACAATAAAATAATGGGGATGCATAACCAAAACCATTGTTTTCTGTTGGATATATTGCTGGGAGAAGGTTGCCTTGTTGGATTGCTTCAGCAAGGTGTTCTATTCTTGATACGTGAAAAAATGTATCATGTTCAATTCCTAAAAAATCTTTTGTAATATACGGAAGCATGACAATGCAAGTCAATAGGAATAGGAATGCAATATCCTTCCATCTTTTTTTTAACCAAAATACCATGTGCTAAACCATTCTAAAGATTTGATATATGCGTTTGTTGTGCCAAACCCTGCAGTTGCAGGTAAGAATACTAAAAATAAGCCAATATAGAATAAGAAATAAATCACGATAATGTATTTACCAATTTTACCGTCTTGCCAAACATATCGAAATACATAAACGATAGAAAGGATTGCAAAGAAGGAAGTAGGATAGAAATGGTATGCAAATACACATCGTGTGATAATGATCCATGGAGCAAGCGCTGTGATATAGCCAACACAAATAACGCGTGATGCATAGGATCTTGTTCGTATGCCATCCAATAGGGTAAATAGAACCGTACCTAGTGCTGTCCAAGTCATCAATGGATTTGAAAAACACGAGATCGTGTGCTGCAGTCCATTTGCGTCATATCCATTGTAATACCATATAGGACGTGCATCTAACAACCATTGTTTCCAAGTACTACTATATGGATGTGTTGCATTGAGGTTTGTATGATATTCATACATATATATGCATTGTTTCCATACATTTGCTAATGACCAAGTATCATTCTTCCATACGTGATCTGGCAAATACGACAATGCATATATCACTATAGGAATAAAAATAAAGAATACAAAACAAAGTGCAATTGTAAGACATAATCTCTTTGGAAAGATGGATCGTACGTACTTTGCTTGTGCATCATTGATTTGCTTTGCTTTTCGATAGTCTTTGTATTGCACTATGAACGATGAAAATAAGAGAATTGCTAGACCTACAGCAGAATAACAAGCTGTCCATTTTGTTGCGATGGCAATGCCCATTGTAATACCAGATAAACCAAGATAGAACATTTCTTTTTTGAAAGAAGTATCATACCAAGACAATTGGGTATAGCGAATCATGAAATAGAACATGACGAGTATCCAAAAAACACTAAATGGTTCCAGTGTCGCAATTCTAGATGTTGTAAGATGCATGAAATCTGCCGCAAGTAGAATAGAAGACATTGTTGCACAAGATGTTTTAGAAAATAGTCTTCTTGTTAAAGCATAGAATAATGGAATCAATAAGATACCAAATATTGCCCCAGGCAACCTATAGACAAGTGGACTCATACCAAATACATGTATAAACAATGCCATGATATTGGTACCCATAAGAGGGTGAACAGTAGCATACATGTCTTGTCCATTTGCGATTTCCCATGCATTTCTTGGATGGTAAATTTCATCGAAATAAGATTCGTTTTCATAGGTTGGTGTAAGTGGAATCTTATCCTGTTCATCAATTAATAGTGTTGCGGGATATTTTGTATTTGTGATATCTGTATCCACTTCTATTGGTAAGAATCCATCATTTTTTGTATTACGAAAAGCAATTTCTGTTAAAGAATTGTTTTTATTTGTGGAACGCAGCCAAATATATGCATAGTTCCATGATCCTTCTGTTATTTGATATTGATAAATAGAACCTTTCTCTAATTCTGTAAGCAAATCCCATGTTTTATGATCATTTGAACCATAAATTTGTATTCCTTGTGTACCAAGTTGATACGT
>CALBJM010000415.1 GCA_937893225.1 uncultured Erysipelotrichaceae bacterium
GCGCCATCTCTTTTGAAATCGATGATCAGGATATAGGTGTTGTGATTGCGTATGTATATGACAAAATGCAACTCAATGAAGAGGAAAGAAAAAATGTATTACATGAATTAAGTGAATTAGAAACACAAGATAATTCTGGCTATGGCCTGATGGAAGATAAAGTTGTATATCGTTCATTTGGAAACGTTGCAGAGTATAAAGACATTGAACATGCTGAAGTAGGTATTCGCAGACATTTTATTGAAGACTTTATTGAAACGGATGAAGACTTGAAACGCATTGTTTCACCATATCATGCACATACATTGAAAACAGAATTTGTGATTGAATAAGAGAGATCAAAGAATCTCTCTTATTGTACATATGGGGAGGTAGATGCAGGATACAAATACACAATTGATGACAGTAGGGGATTATAAGAAGAAAATCGTTCTTTTTACAATTCCTTTGTTCATCGGAAATCTTTTCCAACAAATGTATAATACGGCAGACTCGCTGATTGTTGGAAATTTTTTGGGTCCGCAAGCTTTAGCGGCTGTGAGTGGGGTTTCTTCTTTAACATTTTTGTTTGTTGGATTTTTTCAAGGTTTTTCTACTGGTGCTGGTGTGATTATCGCAAGGTGCATTGGTTCAGGAGATGAGAAAAAAACATCGCGTGCTGTACATACGACAGTACTTGTTGGTTTGATTCTTTCAGTGGCGATGACATTGCTTGGCTATTTCTTTTCGCCTTTGATACTTTCTTTAATGGGAACACCTAGTGACGTATTTCCGTTGTCTGAAACATATCTGCAAATCTATTTTTTAGGATTTTCTGGATTAGTTATGTACAATACATTTACCGGTATTTTACAGGCTACAGGAGATTCGAAACATCCTTTGTATTATTTGATTGCTTCTTCTGTCATTAATGTGATTTTGGATGTTGTTTTGATAGCTATATGTGGAATGAATGTAGAAGGTGCAGCTATTGCTACGATTTTGTCGGAAATCTTGACTGCAATACTTGCTGGAAGTCGACTTGTAAGAGTGGCAGGGCCAACACAATTACATATTGCAGAGTTAAAAATTGATACAGAATGTCTGAAACAAATTGTTGCATATGGTTTTCCTACCGCAATGCAGTCATGTGTAATCGATATATCTAATATTTTGATACAGTCCTATATCAATTCTTTTGGCTCGTTGGCAATGGCAGGTATAGGTGCAGCAACAAAAGCTGAAGGTTTTATATTCTTACCAGTTACATCATTTTCTATGGCAATGACAACATATATTTCACAAAATATGGGTGCAGAAGAGTATGAACGTGTACGAAAAGGAATTCGTTTTGGCTATTTTCTTTCGTTGACGATCATTGAAACATTGGGGGTTGTCTTGTTTATTTTTGCACCTACGATCATTTCTTTATTTAACAATGATCCAGATGTAATTACATATGGTGTTGGGCGTGCGAGAGTTTGTGGATTGTTTTTCATGTTTGTAGGATATTCCCATATTTCTAGTGCTGTTTGCAGAGGGTTAGGCAAACCAGCAGCGCCAATGATAATTATGCTTGCTTGTTGGTGTGCA
>CALBJM010000416.1 GCA_937893225.1 uncultured Erysipelotrichaceae bacterium
GCAGACATTAAGAGAAAATCTGTATTTGTGCCTTTTTTTCGCAACGCCTTTCTTTGTTCTACGCCAAATCTTTGTTGTTCATCTGCTACAACAAATCCAAGATCATGAAATAGAACATCATCTTGCAAAATAGCATGTGTGCCAACAAGAATATCGATTTCTCCGCTTTTGGTTTGTGCAAGAATCTTTTCTCTTTCACTATTTGGTATTCCAGAATACAACACTGCCATGTGAATAGAAGAATCATGGATCATTGCCTGTAAGGAAGAAAGATGTTGTTGTGCTAATATTTCAGTAGGAGCTAGCAATGCCGCTTGTTTGCCACTGATTGCACAAGCATACATGCTCATAGCCGCAACGACTGTCTTACCACACCCTACATCGCCTTGTACTAAGCGATACATTGGTTTCGTTGAAGACATGTCTTTCAGAATTTCTGATAATGCTTCTTTTTGTCCTTGTGTGAGTGAAAAAGGTAACGCTTTTATTTGAGCATCCACTTTCGTTGGATCAAATATCTTCGGCTCTTTATATACAAGAAACCCTTCATCATTTCTGTTCATCAAAATGGCTATAAAGAAACGAAGAAATTCTTCATATTTTAATGTACGAAAAGCAAGTTTTATATCTGTTTCATTTTCTGGAAAGTGTATTCTTCTTAAAGCATCACTTTTTCTTAATAAACGATATTTGTATATGAATTCTGCAGGGACAACGTCTCGTATTTCGTTCTGCACGACTTCATATACTTTCGCAATAGAATCTCGTATCGTGCGTTGTTGAATACCTTCTTTCAAAGAATAGACTGGTGTAATTGCATCGTGTTCACTGAGTGGTTTCATATCATAGTTTGTGGCAGTTACTTTACCATTTCCCATATAGATACCAGTAATCGTAAGTGTGGCTTGCATCGGAATCTTATTTGCCCAAGGTCGATTGAATATCGTAATTTTAATGACGTTGGAATCATGCATGACATCAAATCGGCTCGTCACGAATCTACCTTTGCGAAAAGAGACTACGCGAGATATAACGATGCCTTCAAATATTACTTTCTCTTTGATTTTCCATTCCTCCATATTTTGCTTTGTGATAATTTCAAAGCGGTATGGATAGTATG
>CALBJM010000417.1 GCA_937893225.1 uncultured Erysipelotrichaceae bacterium
AACAAGCATTGTTGTAATCAATGCAACGATACCACACAACACAGCCCATTGTGTTACTTCACCAGTAACAGAACTCTTTTGTAGATCGCCTACAGCACTTGTAGCCAAGGAAAGACCAATGATTGCTACTGTAGGGCCAATAACTACAGGCGGCATCAATTTATCGATCCATTCGACACCAACTTTACGAATAATGAAAGAAATTACTACATACACAAGACCAGCACACAATGCACCAATCAACAATCCTGCAAAGCCTGCTTGTACGGATACTGCTCCAGCAAATGCAGCTGACATGCTTCCAATGAATGCAAAGGAAGAACCTAAGAATACCGGACTCTTCTTTTTTGTGAAAGCGACATAAACAAGTGTACCAACACCTGCACCAAATAATGCTGCAGCTGTAGACATGCCATTACCAATAATGAGTGGAACAGCGATTGTTGCAGCCATGATTGCTAGAACTTGCTGAAATGCGTAGACAACAAGCTGTGAGAAAGCTGGTTTGTCTTGAACGTTATAAACTAGTTTCATTTTTTGTTTTCCCCTTTTCTAACGGCATATATTACGTGAAGAAGAATCACTTGTAAAGAAAAAATTTTCAAAATATGAAAAAAAGACATGCCCTAATGGAATGTCTCATTTCTCGAAAAATGAAATTGTGAAAGCATATGCACTAAACCAGTTACCAAAACACATCCAATTACGATTGCACAAGCTTGTGTAAGGGTATTTAAGCCAGTTGTTAAAGCAAGAGCATTATTTTTCTGCATAATATATAAAACGGTATAATACATGCCTCCACCAGGTACAAATGGAATCAAAGCACAGATTAAATAGAGTGTAGAAGGTGTTTTTAAGATGCGTGCCATAATTTCTGCAGAAGCTGACAAAGCAACAGAAGCAAAGAATAATGCCATAGCTTCACTCATTTGTGCATGTAATGCCCAAACATAAGCAACTGCACCACAACTCCCACATAAGCCAGAATATACCAAACGATTTTTTGGTACATTGAATAGTATCGCAAAACCAAAGGAAGCTAAAAATGCATAGATAAGTTTCATCAAACACCTCCTAAAAGGAACAAACAAAATCCGCTGCCAATAGCAATCGATATTGCTATCAAGATAGCTTCTGTACCTCTAGAAATACCACTTACAAGGTCTCCATTGACAGAATCTTTGATTGCATTTGTAATTGCTAATCCTGGCACAAGAAGCATGATTACAGAAATGATTACCAAATCTCGGTCTGCATGAAATGCAAGCTCACTGACTAAGGCACATGCAGTCAAAATTGCACCAGATAACATATATCGAAAGATTGCGGATACATGATAATGATCAAAGACCTCGACAACAAGTTGTGTAACGATACCAATCCAAATACAATTTAATGCTTCATTGATTCCACCACCAAAAAAGAAGGCAAAACCAAACGAACAAATTGCTGCTCCAAATAAGCGCATCAAAGAAGTGTAGGGTTTTTCTTGTGCTATTTTTTCTAAGGCATCGTTGAGTTGATCTAAGCTCAACTCACCATTGCATGCACGTCTAGATAGAGTATTGACTTTATCAATTTTTTCTAAGTTTGTCGCCTTGATGTGTACACGTTTGATGTTATGTACAAGTTGTCCATTGATCGTAAAAGAAATCATCAATAAAGTTGGTGTAGCATAAGCATCGGTTACTGTTGCACCATATGCTAATGCTAGACGATTCATAGTGTCTTCTACACGCATCGTTTCAGCACCACTTTCAATAAGTATAATGCCAGCACGTGTAATCGTACGCGCCAGCGTATCGTGATTTATTTTTGTCATACTTTACTATTGTAAGAAAAAATCGACGAAGAGTAAATGCGAATCCAACAGTACATTGTGCAAATGATAGAAATTTGATAAAATCACTGAAAATACAAAAAGGAGATTTTGTATGTTGAAAATTGAACATTTAACAAAACAATATGAAACAGGAAAAGCTGTAGATGATCTATCTTTAACGATTCATGATGGAGAAATCTATGGCTTTATTGGCCATAATGGAGCAGGAAAAACAACTACATTAAAATCCGTTGTCGGTATTCTTCCATTCGATGCAGGAACAATTACGTTAGACGGTATTTCTATTAAAGACGATCCC
>CALBJM010000418.1 GCA_937893225.1 uncultured Erysipelotrichaceae bacterium
AGTAATTGTGCCTTGCTTTAATGAAGAAGAGGCGCTTCCATTCTTTTATAAAGAGATTCAAAAAACTGCAGAAAAGATGAATTATGTTTCATTTGAATTTATTTTTGTAGATGATGGTTCTAAAGATAAAACACTATCTATTGTTCAAGGATATGCAAAGGAAGATACTAGAGTGAAATATATTTCATTTTCTAGAAATTTTGGAAAAGAAGCAGCAATTTATGCTGGTTTTGAAAATTGTATAGGGGATTATGCGGTATTGATGGATGCGGATTTGCAAGATCCACCTAGTTTATTACCAGAAATGTATGAGGCAATTGTTAAAGAAGGATATGATAGTGCAGCAACACGAAGAGTGACAAGAAAAGGAGAGCCACCAATTCGTTCATTCTTTGCAAGAATGTTTTATAAGCTCATTAATAAAATATCTACTGCAGATATTGTAGATGGGGCTAGAGATTATCGTTTGATGACAAGACAAATGGTAAATGCAATTTTATCCATGGGAGAATATAATCGGTTTTCTAAAGGTATTTTTGGATGGATTGGTTTTCGTACGAAATGGATAGAGTTTGAAAATGTTGAAAGAGTGGCTGGAGAAACAAAGTGGTCATTTTGGAAGTTATTTAAGTATTCATTAGAAGGCATTACAGCATTTAGTGTAGAACCGTTACAGATTGCATCGGTATTCGGTATATTGTTTTCTTTCATTGCGGTAATTATGATAATTGTAATCATTGTTCGAACGTTGATATTTGGTGATCCTACGAGTGGTTGGCCTTCTCTAGTTTGTATTATTATGCTAATTGGTGGTATTCAATTGCTATGTATAGGAATCTTAGGTCAATATTTGTCAAAGGCATATTTAGAAACAAAAAAGAGACCGATTTATATTGAAAGAGAAACGAATATAGAGCGAAAAAAAGGATAAACATTTAAGAGAGATATTCTTGAAAAGATAACCAATGAGGTGGTGAAAGATTCATTACTGATTTGGTTATTTTGTTGTTTGTAATGAAATATATAGATTTCAAAATTAATAATGTTATAATTGAAACAGATGTAAGCGGTAACATTTTCTCTGTGGGCCATCAAAAGTGTTGCTGTTTTGTGATTTGCAATAAATAGGAGGAAGTTTAGATAATGGAATGTAAATCATTTTTTGCGCGTCTGTCGGCTATGGCAGTCGCCTTAGCTTCAATTAGCGTTAGCTACTTACCAGTTCATGCTACTGAAGAGATGCCTGTTGAATTCTATGGTACTGTTACGGATGCAGGACAAACTGTAGATAAAATGACTATTGATTATGGTGAATTAGATAATACTACAATTGAAGCAGGAAGTATTGATACGGAAACGTATAAAGTTCATTTTACATCAACTATTGACTATGGTGATAAGAAAGATCAAATGTATGCAGAATTAGATTTACCAGTTACTGGGGTAAGTGTGGCAGGTAATAAAGTTACTGTAGATTTTGATTCTTCGAAAGCTTCTACATTAACTTGGCTTGGTGAAGGTAGAAATTATCCAGGAAAGCTTAACTTAACGGTCGAACAAACTAAAAATATTAATGCACAAACGCCTGATAAAAGAGATATACCTATAACCACAGAGCGCTATGAATATACAAACACAGTTTCATCTTACAAAGATTTGCATGATGAAGAAGTGTCTAAATTTGAAGGTGTTCAAGCAGATATCAATTATCAAATTCATAAAGGTACAAATGATTCTTTGATTGTTCCATGGAAATGGTGAGGGTGATTTTCCAACTAAAGATACAAATAATAATGTAGCTCAAATGCTTGCAAACAGAGGTACTGTTGCCTGGGTATCTGATGAAGCTCAACAGGTATTTGGAGATGCAACAGTAATATCTTTCCAATCTCCAAGTGTATGGTATACAGCAACTAAAGATCAATATCTTGAAAAAGCTTATAATGAAATTCAACAAGTCATCACAGAACAAAATATAGATCCAGATAAAGTTTATGTTTCAGGATGTTCTGCTGGTGGTTTCATGACAACAAGAATGATTATTGCATATCCTGATTTATTTAAAGCAGCAATGATTAATTGCCCGGCACTTGATGTAGCTGATTTACGTGCGGGATTTGTAGGTGCTACGCCAAGTGATGAAGAGTTGCAATCCATAAAAAATTCTAAGACAGCAATTTGGTTAGTTCAGGGTGAAACAGATGGCTCAGTAAATCCTGAAAATTGTTCTAAGAGAATTTTTAATGCAGTAACAGAGGGTGCAACAGTTACAAGCAAATCTTTTGAAAATGGTATAGCTTCAGGTTATACAACATATGAAACAGCTGACAATAAGTATAAATTAACGCTTTATCAAACTGTAGATCAAGCTGATATCACTGGATCATTAGGCGACACAAGAAAATCTGGCAAGCTTGTATTTGCTGAGGATTATAATAAAGATGGCGCTTTAGAAGCTGTTAAGTATAGTGACCATTGGTCTTGGATTTATACTTTAAGAAATAATCCACAAGATGCTTCTGGTACACACATTTGGAATTGGGCTGCAAATTATAGTAAACAAGAAAATCCAGTTGTCACAGGTACACAAAAAGTATTTGTAACAGGTGATGACTGGGGCCCAGCTGTAAGTAAGACTATCCTGACACTTGATTCTAATGTAGATGGAGCAACTCTGGATATTGATAACTTTACAGTAACAGAAATTAAGGAAGCTACTGATTGGGTTACAAATGTTGGTTCTGTTATAGAATCTACATCACCTAGAAAAGTAACAAACGTATATCTATCTGATGCAAAAGGTAATAAGACAGATGCAAAAACTGGAAACATCGTTACAGTAGAAATGTATATTTCTCCAAATGATGGCTCACCATTCCGTTATGATTTGGCTACTGGTAGTAATAAGTGGTGCAATAAGTATCAATTAGTTGTTAATGGAATAGCAGCTTTGGATGATAAGGATGCAACAATGGTTACTATTTCTGTGGATAATAGCTTAGATCTTAAAAATCAGAATAATTGGATCACAGATGCAGCATATAAGTTTGATACAACAAAGACGTATACTGGAACAGATGGTATCGTAATGCCATATGGTCAATATTCACCAAAAGCAGATAATAAGAAACATGCACTCATAGTTTGGTTGCATGGTGCAGGTGAAGGTGTTGGAGCCGCAGGTAATTATGGAAATGATAACTATGTAGACCTTCTTGGAAATGAAGTAACAGCACTTGCGTCTGATGAATTCCAAAACCTATTTGATGGTGGCGCATATGTAATTACTCCACAAGCACAAACAATGTGGATGGATGGTGGCGATGGCCAATATCAAAATGGTGACAAAGGTTCAATGTATGAAAAGACATTGTTTGAACTTATCCAAAAAGTAGTCAAAGAAAACAAAGCAATTGATGCAGATAGAGTCATTATTGGTGGATGCTCTAATGGTGGATATATGACAATGGAAATGGTTTTGAAACATCCAGACTATTTCTATAAGGCATATCCAATTTGCGAAGCATATTATGATGAATATATTACTGAAGATCAGATTGCAGCAGTAAAGAATGGTGGAACAGAACTCTGGTTCACATATGCAAAGAATGATACAACTGTTGATCCAACAAAGACAGCTATTCCAACAATCGAAAGAATGAAGAAGGCAGGCATTACAGTACATACATCTGTATGGGATGATGTACATGATACAACTGGTAGATTCTGGTTAGATGCGAATGGTCAATTAACAGCTGAAAATACAGGTGTTCCATACCAGTACGCAGGACATTGGAGTTGGATTTATTTCGATAATAATGAAAATATGTGTGATGACTGCAAGAAGAATGAATGGAAATGGCTAGCAGAGTACATACCACGAAAAGAAAATACAACAACAGAAACTACTAAGAATGAAGATAAAAAAACAGATGCTAAAAAGACAGCAAATACATCTGACAGCAACAATACGTTGTTCTACGGAAGTATTTTCCTAGTAGCAGTAACTATAGCTGGAGTAGTCATTTTAAAGAAGAAAGAAAGTTAAAGTTAACTTAAAAAGGATGTTATATGGTAGTGAAGATACCAAGGACATCCTTTTTCATACATAATCAATGAAATGAATAGTGTATGCTTAGTGATGGTTGTTTATATTGGCGCTCCAAAATTGGATGAGGTGAGAAAAAATTAAGATTCAAATTATATGTGGTTTGAAAATATTTCAACACCTCAAACAACTGGAGAGCTAGG
>CALBJM010000419.1 GCA_937893225.1 uncultured Erysipelotrichaceae bacterium
GATATACATGGTTCTGAAGATATTTCTGGTGGTCAAATGAATCGCCATGGACATGATATGAGTGAAAACAATGGTATTCGTACATATGTTGATGGGGATGACATACGTGCTATTCATTGGAAATTATCAAGTAAGATGGATACTTGGATGATACGTGAGGCTGCAGAGCCATTTCACGACGAAATCGTTTTAATTCCAGATTTATCATTATTTGACGTTAATGGACAAGTAGAAGATGAAGAAATCAATTGTGCAATTGGCTTAACGTATTCTTTAGGACTAGAATTATTGAAAAATAATTATTCATTTTGTCTAGGAATAGTACGAGATAATGGACTTGTTTTTGATAGAATTCAAAATAATTTGGACCTTTTAGGAGCATTGAATGAGCGATTAACGATACCATTATCAAATAGTTTAAATGCAGGTTTGCAATATTTTATGAGTGAACATTTAGAAAGAAATTTTTCACATTTATTTATAGTGAATTTGGGAAAAACAGATTCTGATATGGCTTTGTTAAATGGTGCAATTACAACATGTTTACTTTCTGTTGATTCAAATATTTCACGTACGATATCCACACAAAGTGGTTCTATTACAATGCTGCAAGTTTCAACAAATATGAAGGAAAATGTACATGTTATTTGTTAGGAGAAGTGAATGATAAAAATAAATGGTGAAATATTACAACCAATACAAAAAAAACCAGTCAAATTGACCTATATTTGGTTGATGATTTCTGCGTTGTTTTTTGTGAGCGGATTTTTAATTTCGTTGATACAGATTTCACCAGAATCTATATCATTAATACAACCATTCATATGGATTTGCATAGAGATGTTATGCGTCATTGTATTTTTTCATAAGAACTGGTTTTGGTGTTTGTGGATACCAATTGTATTGATATGTATTATTTATACACCTATGGGACTTATGCATAGTGTATTGGCTATGATCGATTATAGTATTATGTGCTTTAATACAATTAATCATACTGCATTTCATATCACCAATACGTTGTATACAGTGCATAATTTGACAGGTACATTGTCTCTTCTAACGTGTTTAGCAACCATTTTATATGCAAATGCAATGCGAAAAGATGCTAAGAAGATGCTCTATTGCCTTATTTTTGTATTGATACTTTGGATGCTTTTGATACAAGTTTTTTCCTCTATTGCTTGTACTTGCTTACTTGTCAGTGTTTGGATTCCTGTTTTTTTAAATGCAGACTTTTCACTTCCAATTTCAAGACATATTGGTATGTGTATTTTTGCCGCAAGTCTTTTAATGAGCGGAATCGTTTATGGAAACGTAGATGCTTTGACAGTGCTTAGAGAAAAAGTAAAGCAAAATGTACATGATGTTAGATATGGAAAAGATGTATTGCCGCTTGGAAGCCTCAATAATGCAGATCTGTTATATCAAGATAATGGGGAAATTTTGACCGTTTCATCTCAACAAGCAAAAAATTTATATTTAAAAGCTTTTACGGGATCTGTTTATGAAGATGGTCAGTGGGAAAAAGAAGCGGACAGCGTTTATGAAATGGATAATGAAGGGCTTCAAGAATGGCTGAAACAACATAATTTTGATCCTCTTTATCAAGTGGCACAATACAATGCGCTTAGTGATGAAAATACATTTGAAGAAAATACAATAACGATCCATGTTGAAAATGCGTCTAGGGAAATTGCATATGCGCCAACTTCTGTATCTTCTTTCCAAAATATTAAAGTTAAAGAGGACTATGATCAAACTATTTATTCTCACAATTTCATTCCTAAAAGGACGTATACAGAAACGGAATTGTCTGGATCAAATCCATCAGAAATTATGACAGTTGATGCATGGATCGAAGCACCTAAAACAGCTGCACAAAAAGAATACGTTGAAGCCGAGAGTGCATATCGTTCTTTTGTGTATGATACATATACAAAAGTAAATGCATCTGTGTATTCTCTCATTGAAGATGTATTTTGGAAGGATTATCAAACGGATTCAGATAGTATCTATTCTTCTGTGACGCATATTCGTGATTGCTTAAAAGCGATTACGTATAATGGAAAAAATAGCGAGAGTGATGCAGATCCATTGGTTTTATTTTTAAAAGGCGAAATGCCTTCTAATCAATTGGTTTTAACAACTTGTGCAGTGGAAGCTATGCGTGCACATGGCATACCAGCACGATATGTAGAAGGATATTATGTATCGAGTACTTCTTTGTCACATGCTGATCAAGTATCCTTGGTAGCTGAAAATGCTCATGTTTGGATGGAAGTGTATTTTGATGGAATCGGGTGGTTGCCAATCGATATAATTCCTGGGTATTATAAAGATTCTGTATCTTTAAGAAATATGGTTGGTCAGCCAGATGCCGTACATAAAAGTGCAATGTTGGAAAAAGATAAGAACAATGCTGGAGAATATGATGACTCTACAAAAAATGGCGGAAATGATTCATCGGATGTTCTTTCCAAAATATCAACTATTGGTAAACAAATATTAGGTATGATAGCTATTGTATTTTTAAGTATCACAGGTTTGATTTGTATATTTGAGGTATTAAGATGGCTAGCATTAAAATCTTCTAGACGTAAGTTTGATGAATTATCGTATTTTCATCAAGCAAAACTCATTCATCGTATCTTGATTTATATGC
>CALBJM010000420.1 GCA_937893225.1 uncultured Erysipelotrichaceae bacterium
GTTGATTCGCTCCATAATTCTGTCCAATGATCGTCGTACAAGCCTGTGAAAAACTATTTACAACAAAATAGCCTAAAATTTCTAGATTACTTGCTGCGGAACTTCCGGCAACAACATCAGTTCCTAGAGAATTCACTGCAGTTTGTATCAAAATATTACTAATAGAAAACAACATGCCTTGAATACCTGCTGGTACACCAATTTGCAACATTTCCTGCAATAAATGCAAATGAATATGAAAGCGTCTAAGTTCGATCTTTAAAGGTGTTTTTCCTTTTAATAAGAAAATAAACAACAATGCCGAAGAAATACAATTTGAAATAACTGTAGCCGTAGCAACACCATTTACTGTCATGCCAATGATAATGACAAAGAACAAATTTAAAATCACATTCACGATACCCGAAGTAACCAAGCAGAACAATGGTGTTTTCGTATCTCCTTGTGATTGGAAAATAGCTGCTTCAAAGTTATACAAAAGAATCACAGGCATTCCAACCAAATACACACGCAAATATAAAACAGCCATATCTAAGCAATCTGCAGGCACTGCCATCAATTCAAGAATCGTTCTTGCAAATACTTCCCCTAGACCTAAAATCAAAAAACCAGAAATAATTGCAACTAGAATTGCTGTATGTGCAGCATTTTCCGCACTTTCTTTATCTTTTTTACCTGTATATCTAGAAATAACGACATTTGCGCCAAGTGAAATTCCAGTAAACAATGTGATCATAATATTCACAACTGGTGAATTCGCTCCAACTGCAGCCATTGCTTCTTTTCCCACAAATTGACCGACAACAGCTACATCTGCCGCATTAAATAATTGCTGCAAAATTCCACTCATGGCTAAAGGAAGAGCAAGAAATAGGATTTTATCCCATAGTGATCCTTTTGTCATGTCAATTTTCTTCTTCATAATTCATCCTCCCAAATGTAAAAGACACACAGATATCTGTATGTCTGATTTTTAAAATAATTTTGTACCAGCAGATGTGCCAATTCTTTCAGCCCCAGCTTTGATCATTGCTTCAAAGTCTTCTCTACTTCTTACGCCCCCAGCAGCCTTAACTTTAACGTTTGATCCTTCTACCGTTTTTTTCATCAATGCAACATCTTCCACTGTTGCTCCATGTGTAGAAAAACCAGTAGAAGTCTTAACAAAGTCAGCTCCAGCAGCAACTACATCTTTACATGCACGTACTTTTTCTTCATCACTCAACAAGCATGTTTCAATGATAACTTTTAAACAATGATTTCCACATGCCTCTTTTACAGCTTTGATTTCATCAATCACATACGCATCATCACCATCTTTTAACATGCCAATATTCAAAACCATATCGATTTCATCAGCACCATTTGCCAACGCATCTTTTGCTTCAAAAACTTTT
>CALBJM010000421.1 GCA_937893225.1 uncultured Erysipelotrichaceae bacterium
ATCAAGCAATAGAGAAAGGCATTCAAGTTGTTATCAATACTGGTCGACACTATACATTTTTACAAGAATCCTTGTTTGATGACTTACCAATGGAACGTATAGGCACGATCAATGGCGCTTGTGTAACAACAAGAGACGGTACGATCATCGAAAAACACGAAATGTCTCTAGAAAATATGAATACGATCACGCAACTATCTATAGATAATCACATTGGTCTAGGATTCAAGTTTGCTGATGCAATCGTAACATATGCAAATCATGACAAATTCATTGATGGATATGTTGGTAGGAATTCTCAAAATATACACAAAGTCATCAACGATACTCAAAAAAGAACATATCACTTACAACACGGATGTCCACTAGGTACATTTTTAATAGGCGATGAAAATATCATTGAACCATTCAACCAAATGATTCCAGATTTAAAATTTGCATGGTCCTACAAAGATGGTTACGATGTCTTCTTAAAATCTATCAATAAATCAACTTCAATTGAACGTATCTTAAAAGACTATGCTCTCCAATGGGAAAATGTCATAGGATTTGGAGATGCTGGAAATGATACTGCTTTTATTGAAAAATCAGGCATTGGCGTAGCCATGGGCAACAGTAAAGATGATGTAAAGCAGCATTGTGATATTGTTGCACCTGATTGTAAAGAAGATGGTGTAGCAATCATATTGGAACAACTCGGTATTGTTTAATTGTCTCTGTATATGAAAATTACCATATATTTGAATGACCATTATTATAAGAGCACAGATGTGCAAGAAGAAGAGAGCGTTGTATGGCATTATATCGGAGAAATTCTATTGGATATCCATCGCATTCCATCTGTTTTAAAAATCTCTTGTAAATATGGAAATGCAGTTTTGTTATTACAACAAAGAGGCACGGTTGCCTCTTTTTCTGGACATGCTAGACCTTCTTTATATGTTGTTTTGGAAAGTGATACGATGACACAATTTCTGAAAAGATCTTTCTATACAGAAAAATATTTAACATGCATCAACCCAGCTGGGAATAACTATAAGTTTTATCACCTAAGACCAATCAATCAAGACAATATTACAATTGCTTTGCAAGCAAGGTATGGAAGAATTGCACAAAGAAAAGGGGAACAATATGGAGAACGTTCTCTAAAGGAGCCATATCCATCTCAACTCTATTGGATTCGCTACTACGAGAAACTATCAAAAGGCTATGTGGATGAATCTGCATACTATCTTTCTGGGAATACTAAATCCATGCATCCATATACACCTAAAAATGATAATGAAAGACTATACGATCAATTGATGCACTATTCTTTAAAAATCATGCAGAAAACATTTTTAGACTGGCAAAAAATATCTTTGGCACAGATTCATGAAGCAGATCATTTGTATAGATCTATGCAAGAAAGCTGTACACTGCAAGATTTTAATGTAGTACTCATGAAATTACTCATGGTTGCACCACGAAAAATATCGAATGTGTCGCCTGTACTTGCGGGGAATAATGCGGATATACCGATGATTTTAGATAGAGAAGAAGGTATTCTCAATTCCATGAAAGTAACATATCAAGGAAAAAATATAGATGTACATTCCTTTGTAAAAGATGGTATATTTGTGCATCTTGCAAGAATTGATTAATTGCCAGCTAACCCCGTCTATAATCTTTGATTTAGGCGGGGTTAGCTGGCTTTTTACCTTGTGACTGGATATATTTTCTTATTATGTCTTCACTTACATCCGATATAGACGAAATGAAATAAGTGTCTGACCAGAAATATGGTTTCCAATAATATGGTTCAAGTTTTTCGGAAAATTCTTTTCTTAATAGACGAGATGTAACTGTTTTATAGTTATTAATAAGCTTTGACAACTGTGTCTGTGGAGACGTTTCAAAAAGAATATGCACATGATCCAAGTCTGTATTTATTTCAAGAATCTCTGATTTCCACTGCTTTTCTATGATATCGTAACTGATTTCAATGAGTCTATGTTGTATATCTTTAATAAGTACTGGATGCCTATACTTTGTGCATACCACTAAGTGGTACTGTAGTTTATATATAGCATGGCGATTTTTCTTATAATTACTATTATTCTTCATGTTATATCCCCATGATTTAAGTATACCATTAAATGTGTCATAATATAATTATGAAGATAACTCAAAGCTATAGTATCAAAATCAAAGGGTGTAACGATGCAATCAAGCGGACGATTATCATCTATAACCAAGCTATCCAGTATATCGTTCCAATCGTTCAGACGTATTGGGATGGCATACATAAGCTTTCTTATGCAAAAGATAAACAGATGTATGTGGAAAGTCTGATTCATAGCACAAGTAGTTCCAAAGCGATATGTAACTTTGACCAGAAGTTCTACAAATTTCCTAGTTATCTCAGACGTTCTGCTATCATGGAAGCCATCGGCATATGGTCAAGTTACATGTCTCAGGTGGATGCTTGGGTAGCAGATGATTGCAAAGGTGCTATGCCTAAGCCAGATAAAGATTACCATCATATGCCATGTCTGTATCGTAAGAACATGTTCAATCATATCTTTGGTGATACTGCACAAATCAAGGTGTTCTGCAACAATGACTGGATATGGAGAACTATTCGCCTTGATCATAGTGACCGTAGATACATTGAAAAGAAAGTGCCATTAGACAAATGGTCTGCACCTACTCTTGAAAAGCATCATGGTCATTACAAGTTACGGTTTACCCGTAAAATAGAAGTTGAGTTATCTGGCAAAGAGATCTTCGACCAGAAGGTCTGTGCAGTAGACCTTGGAGTAACAACAGATGCAACATGCAGTGTGTTGGATGTACATGGAACTGTCCTGTCACGAAAGTTTATCAACTGTGGCAGAGAAAAAGACTCTGTAACTAATGCACTACATCGAGTATCTGTATTCCAGAGACTCCATGGTCCACATGACACTGGTCGATTATGGAACGTAGCCAAGCGTAGGAATCTCAATCTTGCACACCTTGTAGCTAGAAGGATCGTAGACTACGCTATTGAAAACGACTGTGATGTCATTGTGTTTGAGTATCTGGATACCAAAGGTAAGAAGCGTGGTTCTAAGAAACAGAAACTTGCCATGTGGAAACACGCTGACATCCAAAATACAGTAGAAAGACTTGCACATAGTTATGGAATCCGCATTGCACATATCTGTGCGTGGAAGACAAGTAAACTTGCCTATGATGGAAGTGGAGAAGTATTACGTGGCAGAGATGTCTCTGATGATACTCCTTACGATATGTGCAAGTTTGCAAATGGAAAGATGTATAACTGTGATCTTTCTGCAAGTTATAACATCGGTGCACGGTATATCATCCGTGAACTCATAAAAGCATTACCCAATATTACGACAGAAGTCTCTGATATTGGGAGTGGAACTACAAGGACTTTATCAACGTTGTGGCGTATCAACGCAACGATGGCGATATAGTCTAGCATAAGTCTGTATATGTTGGTGGGAATGGGTATGCCTATGCTTGCATAAGTATGCTGTATCCTTACCGTATCAATAGCAGACGAAAGTCCTAAGGCACACAAGCCTTTCAGCTTATGCTGGGCACTCGAAAGAGTGCATGGAAGCCCCATCCTATAGCCGTAGGTTTAGGTGGGGTAGTTCACGAAAAAAGGATCATATTGGATCTCATTGATCCAACAATGCAAGAAAGTGTAAAGAAAATATGGATGATAGATGATGTTAAACAGTTACAGAAATTTACTTCATATTGCCAAAAAAAGAAAATTCAAGACACAAGTTATCTTATCCATGGAAGTAGAATAGAAAACTGGTTTTCCATTGTGCAAAATAGATTATTATTACCATACAGAAATCAAGCAGAAAAGACAGGGAATTCTCTTGGCAATGGGATTTATTTTGCTAATAGTTCAATTAAAAGTTCGCATTATACATTTGGAGAGGATTCTTTTATATTAGGGATATATGAAGTTGCATATGGTAAACCAATGGAAATTGTAGATGATGATCATAATGCTTATTTTTTTCATACGAAAAGTGAACTAGATAAAAAGGGATTTAACGTGATACATTATCACAGAATCAATGTATCTTGGGCGGATGAAATCGTTACATTTTATGAGGCATCTGCTGTATTGAAAGCAATTGTTTTGTTTCAAAGATAACAAATAAAACAGAGATAGGATCACTATCTCTGCTGTTTTTATATATTGAAACTAGTCTGTACGTTTTCTGGAAGCTTGTCTAGCTCTCATTTTTGCTTGGATTTCTTCCATTGCTGCTTTTTGATTCAAAATAATTGGAATGACGATTGGATTACGATTTGTTTTCTTAAAGAGATATGGTTCTAAGGAAGAACGAATACAATTCTTTAATTCTCCAAAGGTCGTTCTTTGCTGCATCTTCTTCTTCAAAGCATCATAGACGATCAATTCAGCTTCTTTGAGAAGCGTTTGTGATTCTTTGATATAGACAAATCCTCTAGAAACGATATTTGGTCTGCACAAAATCTTATTGTAACGAGAATCAATCGTAACGATTACAGCTACTAGACCATTCTCTGCTAAGATTCTACGATCTTTGATAACTGAAGTGCTCAAACCAGTAGCATCATTTCCATCTACGTATATTGCATCTGTTTGAATACGCTCTTTTGCTTCAAACACTTCTTCATTACGCAATACCAAGACATCTCCATTTGCACAAATAAAGCAATGATCTTCTGGAATACCTGTTGTCATAGCAGTTTGTGCATGTTGTACAAGCATTTTATATTCCCCATGATTTGGCATAAAATACTTAGGCTTGATCAAATTCAACATCAATTTTTGTTCTTCTTGCGGAGCATGTCCTGTTGTATGGAAAGATGTTAATGGAGAATTTGTCACAACATTTGCACCAACACGCGTCAATTTATTGATAACGCCACCTACAGAAACACCATTACCAGGAATAGGGTTAGAAGAGAACAATACAGTATCTCCTGGCAAGATCTTAATGAAACGATGCG
The DNA here is from genome assembly GCA_937893225.1 of uncultured Erysipelotrichaceae bacterium. Classification (GTDB taxonomy): domain Bacteria; phylum Bacillota_I; class Bacilli_A; order Erysipelotrichales; family Erysipelotrichaceae; genus Bulleidia. Next base: position 5,020 of record CALBJM010000421.1, read on the forward strand.
TGCCATTTGCTATACGAGACAATGCTGCCATTGGTTCACCTTGAGAACCAGTACAAACAATACAAATTCTATTTGGCGGAAGTGTATTTAACTCGTTGCCAGTGATAAAGGAAGAATCTGGAATATTGATGTACCCAAGTCTTCGACCAATATCAAGCACGTTTTCCATACTTCTTCCAAAGACTGCTACTTTTCGATTACAAGCTACAGCAGCCTCAAGAATCTGTGCTAAACGATAAGTATTTGAAGCAAATGTAGAAACGATCAATCTACCAGGTGTTCTAGCCATTTGTTCATTGATTGCCTGTGCAACTTTTCCTTCAGAAATGGACCAACCAGGCACGGAAGAGTTTGTTGAATCACTCATTAAAAGTGTTACGCCAATTTGTCCAATATAAGCCATTTTTTGATAATCAGAATTCTTTCCAACTGGTGTCAAATCAAACTTAAAGTCACCTGTTTCAAAGATTCTGCCATTTGGTGTATTGATGAAGATCCCATATGAGTCCGGAATAGAATGTACTGTATCAATAAAACCAATAGAAAAGTATTTTGTACGAATACGACTTTCTTCAGAATTGATTTCACGAATCTTGACACTTCTTAACATATTATGTTCATCAAGTTTCTTTTCAATCAATGCTTTCGCAAAAGGCCCAGCCCAAATTTCTTTGATACGCACTTGTTTTAAGAAAAAAGGCAAACCACCAATATGATCTTCATGGCCATGTGTAATGACCAATGCTTTGATCTTCTCTTGATTTTGCTGCAAATAGGAATAATCAGGAATGACATAATCCACACCTAATAAACCACTTTCTGGGAACATGACGCCACAATG
>CALBJM010000422.1 GCA_937893225.1 uncultured Erysipelotrichaceae bacterium
ATACCCATAAGAGTCTTCTCTCAATAAAGCTGTAAGTACACAAACATCAAGACTTTCTCGTTTCATTTGTACTTCCATCGCACTACCTCCTGACACATAATGCTATACTTCGCATAGTATTATGTGTCAACCAATATTGCAAATTTTGGATGAGGGGTGCGCTTTTTTATTCTATGATTGTTGCGTAGTTAGGAGGAAATTTTATATGCAAAAATACACAACTATTATCGGTGTCCTCACTATGAGCACTCATGGCGCTTCACAGAGAGAATGCCAGGCCCCGCTACCATATCGGTTCCAGTACCTGCCAGCGTATTCTTCGAATCTTTAAAAATTCCGACTATACGGTGAACGATTTATCAAAAATGGATGAAGATAAACTTATTAATATCTTCTATCCTCAAGACTACCTACGAAGGAAAAACATCCCTTTACCTGATTTTCAAAAGACTTATGATCGATTGATGCTCAAAGGAAGCAAGGCCAATCTTTTCTTTCTATGGAGCGAATATAAGACAGATAATCCAGATGGATATCAATATTCTCAATTTGTTGAGTATTTCAACCGCTTTGTTAAAGAGCATTACGCTTCTAGAAATGTATCCATGGCAGTTGAAAGAATCCCTGAAGAAAAAGTATACATTGACTGGGTTGGAGATAAGCCATTGATCGTTCTCGACAAGGAAAGCCTACAGTTGAAAATCATGTACAGATTGTTGAGACATGAGTAATAGAAAAACTGAAAGAACATGTATATACTTCGCTTCTAGCAGCCAATTCTGCATGCAAAGAAATAGTAGCGGAAATCAACAATCGTGCAATACAAGGATGTAAATATACACGAAAAGAAATGTTTGAAATGTATGATAAGCCTCAGATGAAGTCACTTTCCGACGGTTACTTCTCTCAGTGTGATTACATTGCCTTTACTAAGGTTCCAAACAATTACCACCTTTTGTATGATGACCACTACTACTCAGTTAATTATACATATTATGGCAAACCAGTAATATTAAAAGCCACGATGAGCACGATTACAATCTGTGACAGTAATAACCGACTCATTTGTACACATGATAGAGCATACAAGCCATTTCCAAAGTACATCACGAAAAGTGAACATATGCCACCACAACATGATTTTTATAAAGAAGTAAATGGATCTGATGGAAACTACTATAGAAGATGGGCATCTGCAATCGGTTCTTCCATGTCAAACTTCATAGAAATCGTCCTACATTCTTCTGAACATGAAGAGCAAAGCTATAACTCCTGTAATGGAATATTACACCTGTGCGATGGAAAATCTAAGATTCTCTGCAATGTAGCAGCACATAAGTGTATCGATTTAAAGAGTTGTAAATACACCTATTTCAAACGCATATTGAATGACATGTTAAACAATGAAATCAGCGAAGCTTCAGAATCATTGCCAGATCATAAAAATATCAGAGGAAAGGACTTTTACAAATGAACAATAGAACACCAGAAGAAATCGCAATGATGTTGAGAAAAATGCATATGTCATTTATGGCAGAAGAATATATAGAACAAATAAACAATACTAATACAGAATTGGTTCCATTTGAAGAAAGATTCAACAAAATAGTTGAAGCAGAATGGGATGCAAGATATAACAAAAAATTCAATAGATACTTAAAAAAAGCGACACTTCGTTATCCAGAAGCATCACTAGATGATTCAATCTATGACGTAGATAGAGAATTGGATACAAATACAATAGAAGCTTTGTTAGATTGCAACTGGATTGAAAATGGTAGGAATCTGATAATCACTGGAAAAAGTGGAGGAGGAAAATCATATTTTTCAAATATATTAGCAGTGAATGCACTTCGACAATTCAAGACTGTAAAATATACAAAAGCCAGAAATTTGATCTATGATCTAGAGAAAGCACATTTGGAAAACAATTATATAGAATATTTTAATGCAATCTCCAAAAATGATTTGATAATTATGGATGATTTTGGACTAATGGAATTAGATTTTGAAAAGTGCCGATACCTATTTGAATTAATTGATGCACGAGAAGGAAGAAAATCAATTATCGTTGTTTCACAATTACCGGTCAATTCCTGGTATTCATTATTTAAAGATAACACCTACGCAGATGCCTGTCTGGACAGGCTAGTTTACAAGGCTTTTCGATTAGAATTTAACGATAAAAACATGAGAAATCCTGATCTATAATTACATTGTACATTAAGCGTTCCACTAAAGCGGAACGGCGTGCCATCAATCCGGAGCCGCCGTTCCATTTTCCCGGACTATGCATGATAGTTCTATAAAAAGATAAATTATTGGATGCATTTTCAGAAATATTGACGCGGATAATACATTTTGTAAATCCGATTTTTCTAAGATTTTCAATATTTTTCAAAATTAAATTATAAGTTTGGGAACCATCTGCAAGCATTCTTGTTTGGTTATGCAGTTCATCGTCTAAGGTTATCTGATAATAATTAACATTCGCTTTTTCAAGAAGAGAGAGATTTTCTTCACTCAACATATAACCATTAGTTACTATTGTAGTGTTAATTTTATAATTAGATACATAATTATGAATTAAATTATGAAATGATAATATATCGTTGATTTTTAGCATCGGTTCACCACCAAACCAACTAATATTAATGTTTTTCCATTTCTTTTTTCTTAAAAAAATCTGCTATTGCTTCATAGTCTAAAGATTTCTCTGCGTTTAACGAATTATAGTAATAAAGCAGTTTTGTATTTATATCTAGTTGATAACGCATATCCATAGCACTAACACCTTTAGTAGAATTGAAAAATAGAAACAGACCAAGCAACAATTTGTATGTATCTAGTTTACAATCCTGAAAAATGGTACCTGCAAATAAACAAGACTGATGACCACATTGAGAACAAGTATAAATATGATTGCGCGTAGAAATCTTCTTATAATGTGTACAACCACACTTTTCGCAATAATAACCATTAGGATATTTAGCACGGAAGAAAAAATCTTCACAAGCAGAAGGATTATTTGCATATTTTCTAGAAAAATAGCATACTAAACAACTAATTGAAACAAACGGACAATTATATTTTGTTATGCATTGTCAAAAAAAGTGATTTTTCTTTTCTTTCCTTTTATGGATATGTGTGTAATATTTGAAAAGAGATGAGGGTTGTTTTCTAGAATTGTTATTGTTGAGTAATTGTCTTGAATTTCTAATACGCCTATTTTTTCGAATGGAATATACGAACATAATGCACCAATGATATCTTTTGGACGTAATTTGTCTTTCCTACCAGCTTGTATTTTTAGAATCATGGAATTTGATTCTTCTTTTTTCTTTTGTAGAGGAATAGATAAATTATTGAGACATTTTGTATTAGGATTGTATGCTGTTGAGTGAGCAATGATATATGGAGTGACGGGATTTTCTGTATCTTTTTCTCGAATGAGCGTAATTGTAATGCCTTTGTTGCCTTGATGTGCACTTCTTCCTGATCTGTGGATGAATGTGTCTGTATCGAGTGGTATATCATAGTGAATGATATGAGATATGTTTGTTAAGTCTAATCCTCTAGCAGCTGCGTCTGTAGCAACTAAAACACGAATGTTTCCTGCTTTATAGTCTTTTAGAATACGAATTCTTTCTTTTTCTTCATAGAAAGAAGAAAAAGAAGAAGAAAGAATATTTTTTTTCTTTAGCCATTCTGCTAATTCGTTTGCATCATTTTTATAGTTTGTAAAAATGATTGCTTGTTCGATGGGCTGTGTTTTTAAGAGTTTTAAAAGAGAGTGTTTTCTGTCGCTTGTTTTTAATACAAAAGCATCAATGTTTTTATTGATGTGTGAAGTGTCTTGAATGATTTCTTCATAGTTGGATGGCATGAATGCTTTGATTTGTTCATTGCTTGTTGCAGAAGTTGCTACGACTTGTGCATTGATTTTTGAAAGAAGAAAATCTACTTCTTTTCTTTGCCCTGTAGATATGATTTGGTCAACTTCATCGAGAACAGTTATTTTTAAGTGATGGAGGTTTAATTTGTTTTGTTCAAATAGGTCTTTGAGTCTTCCAGGTGTTCCAATAATAATCGTAGGTCTATGGCGTAGTGCGTTTTCTTGCTTGTGAATGTCTAGTCCACCAATAACAGTGATAATGTGGTGCTTAGTGTGTAGAGCAATTTTATTGGCAACTTCACTTACTTGCATCGCAAGTTCTCTAGTTGGTGTGATAATGAGCGCTTGTGTATTGTTAGATTCTGCATTTGTTTTTTCTAAAACTGGAATTAAGTAAGCGAGTGTTTTGCCAGAACCTGTTTCGGCTTGGATAAATAAATTTTTTCCGGATAGTACTTGTGGAATTGCTTTTTCTTGGATAGGCAATAAAAAAGAATATCCAGATTCTTTAAGTGTTTTTTCTAATTCATATTTCATGCGTTTATCTTATCACGAAGAGAATAGATATTTGTGGTAAACTTTACATGATATGACAATATTTAATGATACGATAGCAGCTATTGCTACAGCGAATGCTACAGGTGCAGTTTCTGTAATACGAATAAGTGGTGAGGATGCAATTTCTATTGCTTCTGATTTGATTGGCAAAGATTTGCATGAAAAACAAGGATATACGATTCATTTTGGTACAGTGAAGGAAAACAATGAAATCATTGATGAAGTCCTTGTTTCATTGTTCAAAGCTCCAAAGAGTTATACGGGTGAAGATGTTGTGGAAATTGGATGCCATGGTGGCGTTTATATAACACGAAAAATTCTATCTTTGATTCTTGGAAAAGGAGCAAGACTTGCACATAGAGGGGAGTTTACTGAACGCGCATTTTTGAATGGAAAAATGGATCTTGCTCAAGCTGAAGGGGTAAATGATTTAATCAATGCTGCAGATGCGGTGAATGCCAAGAGTGCAGTACATTCCTTGAAAGGTTCTGTTTCTAAAATCTTGGCACCTTTAGAAGAAGATTTAACACAAATTATTTCTAACATTGAAGTGAATATTGATTATCCTGAGTATGATGATGTACATCAGTTAACAGAAGAAGAAATATTACCTAAAGCGCAAAAATGGCTACAAGAAATTCACAAAGTTATTGAAGAGTCTGAAAAAGCAGTTAATATTCGTGAAGGTATTGATACTGTGATTCTTGGTAGACCTAATGTTGGTAAGTCTTCCTTATTAAATGCTTTGCTAGAAGAAGATAAAGCAATTGTTACAGACATTGCTGGTACAACAAGAGATATTGTTGAGGGAACTGTACGATTAGATGGCATTACATTGAATTTAATTGATACGGCAGGTATTCATCATTCAGATGATGTGATTGAACAAATGGGTATCGATCGCTCTTTGAAAGCATTAGAAAAAGCAGAACTTGTTATTGTTGTACTAGATGGTTCACAAGAATTGACGAGTGAAGATGAAAAATTGCTCGAAATGACCAAAGATCGAAATCGTATTGTTGTCTATAATAAAAATGATAAACAGGTGTTGCATGATGGTATTTCAATTTCTGCTATCAATGGAAATGTAGAAGCACTGACGAATGCAATCAAAGAAAAATACAACAAAGAAATGTATCTAGCTAATGCAGATACATTAAATAATGAAAGACAGATTGGTTTGGCTTTACAAGCAGAAACAAGTATGCAAAATGCAATCCATACACTACAAGCTGGTATGGAATTGGATCTTGTGACGATTGATCTTGAAAATGCTTGGACTTCACTTAGAGAAATAACAGGAAGAGCAGGAAAGGAAGATTTATTAGATGAAATCTTCTCTAGATTCTGTTTAGGAAAATAATATGCGTAAAATACAGTATTTAGACTCTCATGCACATTTGATGGGAGAAGAATATCAAGAAGATCTACAACAAGTCGTGCAAAGAAGTGCAGCAGCTGGAGTAGATCATATTATGATTATTACATTAAATAAGGATGAAGCATTGCGTGCTATAGAATTTGTAAAATCCAATCCAGAAAAATATGTTATAGCGACAGGTATATTTCCAGAAGATGCAGAACATATAACAGAACAAAATTGGAAGGACTTTGTTGAAATTGCATCACGAAAAGAAATTTCTGTGATTGGGGAAATTGGTTTAGAGTATCATTGGGTCAAAGATGAAGAAATGCGTAAAAAGCAAAAAGAATTATTTATTCGACAAATCGAACTTGCGAAAAAATTGCATAAACCAATTGCAGTGCACTCTAGAGATGCCATCCAAGATACATATGACATCATGAAAGAACATCAGTGCCCTGGTTTGCTGCATTGTTTTTCTGGAACGAAAGAAATGGCAAAAGAGTTTAATAAGCTTGGGTATTATATTGCATTAGGTGGTGCATTAACATTTAAAAATGCAAGGCATGCGGTAGAAGTTGCGCAAAGTGTTGATGAAAGCTTTTTATTAACAGAAACGGATTGTCCATACATGGCTCCAGAACCAGTACGTGGAACAAGAAATGAGCCGTCAAATATTCCATATATTACTAAAAAGATGGCAGAAGTGAGAAATGTGAGTGTAGAATATATGGCTTCTGTGATTATGGATAATTGGGAAAGGTATCTTTCATGTCGATAGAGAAGAAAAAAATTCAGGAAGTTATTGTTGTAGAAGGACGTCACGATACGGAAAAACTACGTAAGTATTTTGATTGCGATACCATTGAAACAGGTGGAACAAGTCTTGGGGATAGTGTAATAGAACGTATTCGCGAAGCTCAAAAAGCACGAGGTGTGATTATCTTTACAGATCCAGATTCCCCAGGAAATAGAATTCGTAATGTAATCAACCAAAATATTCCAGGTTGTAAAAATGCATTTGTGATGAAAAAAGATGCACATACTATCAAAAAAGTTGGTGTAGAACATGCAAAATATATCTCTTTACTAGAGGCACTAGAGAATGTTGTGACATTCGAAGAAACAACACATCAAGGATTAACGATGACAGATATGATGGAACTAGGTCTCAGTGGAAGTGCTGATAGCATGCAAAAAAGAGAAATTATTGGACAGTACTTTCATATAGGCAATGGTACAGCGAAAACAATGTTACGAAGAATCAACTTTGCTAAAATAACAAAAGAAGAATTGGAACAGGTTATCAAACAATGACAAAATATATATCAACACCATCTCGTACAAAAGAAATCTTAGAGAAATATGGCATTCATGCTAAAAAAGGTTTTGGACAAAATTTTTTGGTTGATCCAATCATTGTAGAAAAATGTGCACAGGCAGCGCATTGTGAAGGGGCAGTGATTGAAATTGGTCCGGGTATAGGTTCATTGACGGAACAATTGGCTAGATATTCGAAAAAAGTAGTAGCATATGAAATCGATGAAACATTACCGCCGATTTTAGCTGATACGTTGTCGGATTATGATAATGTGGAAATCATTTTACAAGATTTCTTACAAGCTGATGTTTCAAAAAAGGTGAAAGAGTTAAAAGAACAATATGGACAAGTAACTGTTTGTGCAAATCTTCCCTATTATATAACTTCACCTGTATTGTTTAAGATATTTGATATAGGAAATGATATTCCTTATATTACTGTAATGATGCAAAAAGAAGTAGGCAATCGCTTTGTTGCTAAACCAAATGATAGTGAATATGGTGCTTTATCTGTGGAAGGACAGTATTTATATGATGTAAAGAAGTTATTTACAGTTCCAGGAAGGAGCTTCAATCCTTCTCCTAAAGTAGATAGTGTAATCATTCAATTTGCTAGAAAAGAGAATTGCGCGTTAGATGTGAATTTAAGTGCTTTTTTTGCATTTGTTCGTGCTTGTTTTAAACAGAGAAGAAAAACAATTTATAATAATGTCAAAGAATATTTGAAAGATGCAGAGAAAACGAAAAAAGCATTGGATGCAACAGGTATTGATCCAGGTGTTCGCGCACAAGAGTTAACCGTAGAAGAATTGAAAAAACTATTTGAGGCAACTTTATGAAAGAAAGAGCTTATGCAAAAATCAATTTGTGTTTAGATGTAGCTGGCAGAAGAGAAGATGGATATCATGATTTAAAAATGATCATGGTCCCAATTGATTTCTATGATCTTTTGGAAATCAATCCTGCTTCAGAAACAACATTATCGCTGAATCGTAGTTACTTACCTGTGAATGAAAAAAATACAATTATTAAAGCAATCAATGTGATGAAGGAACGCTATCACTTTGATATGGAATTTGAATGTAAATTACAAAAACACATTCCAACAAGAGCAGGATTAGCGGGTGGTAGTGCAGATGCTGCCGCAGCAATTCGTATATTAAACCGCATGCTGCATTTGAATATGTCTGAAGAAGAAATGATTGTGGTTGGTAAAGAAGTAGGTGCAGATGTTCCGTTTTGTTTAATTAATAAGCCAGCATATGTTGAAGGAATAGGGGAAATCATTACGCCATTTCCATGTATTGCAGAATTTGAAGTGTTGCTCGTGAAACCTAAAAAAGGCGTTTCAACAAAAGAAGCATTTGCAATCGTAGACAATACTGAGCCATATCATCCAGATTGTATGAAGATGAAAGATGCTTTGATGACTGCAGATTATGAAGGTGTTGTAACATCACTAGGAAATAGTTTGGAAGATGCAGCTATACAACTTGTTGAAGATATCAAAAATGTAAAACAAGAATTGATTGAACGTGGATTTGATGGCGTATTGATGTCAGGCAGTGGTTCTACAGTATTTGGTATTACAAAAGATCCATATTTAATAGAAGAAACAATGGAAGCTATGAAAAAAAAGAAATACTTTGTTAGAAGAACACGTATCATGGATGCAAGAATGGGGAGATAATATGACAAAAAATGCAATTATAATGGCAGGTGGTAAAGGTACACGCATGAAGTCTGAACTGCCTAAAGTTTTACATACGATTTTAAATGAACCTATGGCAGGTTTGGTAATTCGTTCTTTGAAAGAAGCAGGTTGTGAAAGAATTGTTACTGTTGTTGGGTATCAACATGAACTTGTTGAAAAAGCATTGGAAGGACAATGTGAATTTGCAGTACAAGAACCACAACTTGGAACAGGCCATGCAGTAATGCAGGCTAGACAATTAGAAAGTGAAACTGGCATTACTCTTGTTGCTTCTGGAGATTGTCCTTGTGTGCGTAGTGAAACGTATCGAAAAATGTATGAAGAATTAGGCAATGCAGATATGGCTGTATTGACAACTGTTCCAGATGATAGTGGCGCATATGGTAGAGTAATCCGTAGAGCAGATGGTACGGTGGAAAAAATCGTCGAATTCAAAGATGCAAATGAAGAAGAAAGAAAAGTAAGAGAAATCAATACAGGTATCTACGCTTTTAAAAATGAAGCATTGTTTGAAGGCTTAAAACTAATTACGAATAACAATGCACAAAAAGAATATTATTTAACTGATCTTGTTGAAATATTACAAAAACTCGGAAAGAAAGTGATTGCGATATCTTGCGATGATTGGCATGAGGTAGAAGGTATCAATGATTGTGTTGCACAAGCAGAAGCGAGTGCATATCTTCAAGAAAGAATCAATCTACATTGGATGAAAGAAGGCGTTACATTAGTTGATCCAAAGAATACATATATTGGACCAGAAGTTACATTTGGACATGATGTTATAGTATATCCGAATACATATCTCTATGGAAAAACACATATCAAGGATAATACAGAAGTCATGCCTGGAACTTTTGCAATAGACAAGGAATTATAATGTTACTATTGAAAGAAATTAATTTTGCTGACGCACAAAAAGAATACGCAGCAATGCAACAATTACCTGAAAATGAAAATGGCTTCATGAATCCTGATTACAATGTTTCTTATGAAGAATTTATTGAAAAAGTAATACCAAGATGTATGGATGAATCCATAGGCAATAACTTACCGGAAGGCTATGTTCCCGCCACAAAATATTTTTTATGGGAGGATGAGGAAATCGTAGGAATATTTAATTTTCGTCACTTTTTGAACGAGCACTTAAAAGAAGGTGCAGGACATATTGGATATTCTATTCTTCCAAAATATCGAGGAAAAGGCTATGGGACACGTGGCTTGAAATTAATGCTAGAAATAGCAGATAAACTTGTACCAGAAAAAGAAATTTATATGTCATGTGCGAAAAGTAATATAGCTTCTTTGAAAGTTATGGAAAATAATGGTGCATATATTCACCATGAAGATGATTCAGAATATTATACAAGAATAAAGATATAAAAAATGCAGCTACCAATATGATAGCTGCATTTTGTCATGCACCCTCTTCTTGTCGATTTGTTGCGATGACAAATGGGGTATAGATAAGTGTAGAAATACCTATGATAACAACGACTTGCCAAATAGCACCCATGATATTACCACCTGAAGCCAAGAAACCAAAAATACCTACAGGAGTAGTCCATGGAACATTGATAACATAGAGAGGACAGATACCAAATCTCTGTAATAAATAGCCACATACAACAGTCGCTAAAGGAGCTAAAAAGAATGGAATACCAAGAATTGGGTTCATAACCATTGGAATACCAAAGATAACTGGTTCATTAATATTAAATATTCCACAAGGAATAGCGAGTTTTGCGATTGCTTTATAGTCATCACGTTTAGAGAATAACAATATTGCAATTAATAAACCAATTGTAATTCCAGCACCAGATGGATTGAACCAGCCAGATTCAAATGGACTAGCAATTAAGCTATATGGGGAACCATTTGTATAATAAACACCTGAAGAAGTAACACCTGTGCCAGCTTGATAGAGTTCTAGGTTTTGCGCCATCATCTTTGTCATAAAAGGTGTAGTGACTGCACCAAGTACATTAGAACCATGAATACCAAACCACCACAAGAGTTGCATCAGCATGATAATGACACAATAGCCTGGCAAACCTGTCATGATTTTTTCGATTGGACGCATCACTGTTGTAATCACATCAAATACCGTAAGTCCGAACATACTTGTGATATATCCAATAACAGAAACGCAAAAAATTGTAATAATCGTTGGGAATAATACCGCAAAGGATTGAGATACGTTTGGCGGAACGCTATCAGGTAGGTTGATCTTCAATTTTCCAGAATCAACGAGTTTTACATATAAGAGCGTTGCTAATACACCAATAAGAATACCAACGAATAAACCTGTTGCACTTGTATAAGAAGAAGATACTACATTAGAAATTGTAACGTCTTCACCTGCTTCAGTAGTAGTTGTTGCAGTTGTATTAATGAGAGTTACAAAAGATGCAAGAGCTACAGCAGGAACGGTTTTGTCATTCGTATGACCAATGTTTTCTGCAAAGTGCATAGAAACTAATACACAAATTGCAACTGCCATAAAGTTCATACAACCATAATTCGCTGTAGTGAAAATAGGTGTTAATGCATTGAGCCATGCAAAACCTGGTACATTTGCTAATGAAATGTAATAGATCATTTCACCAGACTTAGGATCTGTTACACCTCCTGTTTGACAAATGACAAATTGTATCAGAGTACAAAAAGCACCCCAAATAACAACAGGCATGTTGTCGATAAAAGAGTCCTTGATTGCAGAAAGGACAGTGTTTGTCTGCATTTTCCCGGCAAGAATCAACAGACTGTTCATGAATTTATCTTTCATAAAAAATCCCCTTCTAGATTATTGAAAAATAATCATGCTCACTATTGTAGAACAAAACTATATAAAGAGATATGAAAAATGAATGATAAATCTTTAAAAATGAATGTATTCTAGAAAACAAGATGGAGAAGAAATAGTTAATTCATCAATCTTTGCAGAAGGGATTCCATCCATCAATTTATAAACTTCAATTATATCCTTATCTAATAGACCAACAAACATATATTGATTGTCTTGACTGATCATAAATCCTCGCGGATCTTTTCCGTTTAGACAAAGTGTTGATAGAGGTTGTATGTGAGATGCATCAAGAATTTTATAGGTCATGATTGTTCCAAAAGAAGCAAATCGTCTGTTGGAAACATATAAGAAGTGCCCATTAGTAGAAATATGAATATCTGAAGGCATTGCGCGATTTGGATTTGCCATGCTGCAAGTATTTGTTTCATTTATATCAGCTTCTTGTTTTGTGTAATGTGGTAATGGGAAAGCATTGTAATAATCCTCTGGCATTGTTTTACAAGTTTGTAAATGGATAAGTGTGCCATCTTCTTTATATTTATATATTGCAAGTGCAGGATAGTTTTCAAATAAAACATAGAGAATGTTTTCTTTTGGATGAAACGTAAAATATCTAGGCGCATAAGCAATTTGTGTGTGGTTCTTTTGTAAAAGGGTTAGTTTCCCCGTTTGCTCATTGAGGCGCAATACTTCAATTTCATCTGTACCTCTATTACATGCAAAGATAAGATTACCTCTCACTTTTATAGAATGTAAATGACTCGTTGATTGTCCACCACCATGGCACCAGTACCCGTGTCCTTTAAATTGCATCAAATCGATCAAATTACCAATTGTTCCATCATCATGCTTCTCAAAAACCGCAATACTAGAATCATCAAAGTCTCGCTGTAGTATCCATTCTTGTTTGTCATTTTGTACATAATGACAGGTCACAGAAGAATGTGAACCGTGATTTGCAACAAGCAAATATTTCCCATTTTCAGATTCAGAAATAAATGCAGGACGTGAACCATAAGAAATTGAGGCATTTAAAAAATGTAGTGTATGATCTTTCTGTATTGCATATGCAGAAATTCCACCACCAGAACCATTTAATCCAGTGAAATTCCGTACTTCATTGACAGCGTATAAATAGTTTTTGTTTCGAGATATATAAATAACACTTGCTTGATTGGCATAAGTTGTAAATTGTTTATGTAATTGTTTGCCATCCCATGAAAGTGTATAGATGCCTTCGCCATGTCCAGAAATCGAACCACTTTGTTTTTTCTTAGTAAGAGGCTCTCCTATAGAACCTACATATATTTTCATGATGTACCTCCATTCCTAAATATTATATACTGTATATAAGAAAACGCTTACAAAGAGGTTAAACTATATGAAATTGATAATTGAAAAAGATGAAAAAGCAATGAGTGAAAGTGCAATGATGATACTACTTGGAACAATGCTGCAAGATAAAAAAGTGAATGTTTCATTAACATCTGGTAATTCTCCGAAAATGTTGTATCAAATGATGATTCCCTACGTAAAAAATCAAACAAAATATGAAAATGTAGAGTATTGGCTATTTGATGAAGCACCTTATATTGGAGAAAAAAAGGGAGAGCCAGGACCTAACTGGGTAGAAATGCAAGAGCTATTTTTTAAAGATGCTAATATTCCTAATGCAAAGATCCATTGCCCAGATATGCAAACATATCAAACATGGGATGCAGATATCGAAAAAGCAGGTGGATTGGATGTCATGTTGATTGGACTTGGGTGGGATGGGCATTTTTGCTCGAATTGTCCACGTTGTACACCAATGGATGCTTACACATATGCTCGTCCTAGAAGTATTACAAATGCGGCAAATCCAACATATCCTGATAGACCAGACAGACCATTTTCTATCACTATGGGACCAATGTCTCTTTTTAAAGTGAAAC
>CALBJM010000423.1 GCA_937893225.1 uncultured Erysipelotrichaceae bacterium
ATTACTGGTTTGTGAAGGCGGGAGAAAGGCCGCCTTAATGGGTGAAAAAATGAAATTTAATAGAAGTGAAAATCTACTTTTAGAATTAGATAGTATTGCGATGAGCCGCAGTGAATCTGATCAAGATAACTATCTTATCCTAGATATTATCAATCACGGTACGCCAGTGATTCAATTTGCTGGATGCGAATCTTTTGAACAAGCACCATTTAATCTTTGTCACACGGAAGAAGATAAAAGGCGCATGATGGCTTCTATTTTGACTATGGGTACAGCACGCAGAATTACAAAGTTTAGTGCTGAAAATGTGGCTAGAAATATTGATCTTGTGATGAATTTGTATAAGTACATGAAAGAAATGGATAAAAGTGTCATTGAAGAAGATACTTTCTTGAAGAATATTTCTTTGCCAATGTTTTATGGTAATGCATTTGTTTTTTCTTTTCATACGTACCAAGCAAATCGCTTATTTCATTTTTCTTCACCTTTTGAGGAAAAGTATCGTGATGTTTTACAACTTGGCTATTTTCGTGAAAATGTAAATTATCCGTATATAACAAAAAATGGAAAATATTATACAAGTATCAGTGCTCATGAAATCATGAGCGCAAAAAAACTAATAGCACCTTTGAAAGGAAATGTTTTGATAAGTGGTGTAGGTGTTGGGTATTTACCATATTTAGCACATCTTAAAAATGCAGTAAAAAGCATTACTATCATAGAAGAAGATCAAGAAGCTATAGAAATGTTTACAAAGGAAATTCTTCCACAATTTGACCATCCAGAAAAGGTCCATATACAAAAAGAAAATATATACGAAATCTTAAAGCTATGGGGAATGGAGTGGGACTATATAGTATTGGATCATTATGCAGATTCTATGCAAGGCGTATTTGCATATTTGGATGCAAAACCATTTGAAGAAAAACACAAAAAAACAAAGTTTTTGTATCAAATCGAGGGGAGTATTTTATCTAATATTAAATCTGCACTATTGATCATGTGTATGGCAGAAAGTAGTGATGATAGAGAAAATTTGTATCATGCATTAGTAGAAAATGAAGAAGGTGCAGCAATTATTCATCGCTTGCAAAATATTTTAGAGAATTATACAGTGGATAGTGTGAAAGATTTGAAAAAACTTTTCAAAAATACGGAATTAAAAAAAATATTATGATAATAAAAAATGTATACGCTTTCAAATGGTGGTATAATCATTAAATGTTTGGAGGTTTTACATGTTAAAAGATGTATTGAATTCATTGATGCATGATAAGATTCGTACCTTCTTTTGTTGGGTAACGTTTACTTTGACATCAATGTTCATTTTCTTGTTCTTTACTGTTGCGATGAGTAATGCGGTTGGTGTAACGATGTATCATGCGAAAAGTGACATACCAACAATGTTGATGGTGGCATCAGTCATTCTTTGTTCTATAGAAATTGTATTTGCGAATGACTTTTTTATTAAAAATAAGTCTAAGAGTTTAGCGGTACGTTTGGTTTGTGGGGCGACCTATACGCAAAATGCATCTTATTTGTTATTGCAAACAATGTTGATTTTACTTGTGGCTGTGCCAGTAGGTATTATTTTAGGATTGTGCACATTACCAGCAATCAACGGATTGCTCGTTTCAATCATGCATGAAAATATTGCGATTACTTTGAATTTTCAGTCTGTTTTATGGGCTTTGATCGTGCTTGGATATGTTATCTTTTGGACATTATTGCTCAATTTATCATTTTCTTATAGAAATAGTGCTGCGCAGTTATTAAAT
>CALBJM010000424.1 GCA_937893225.1 uncultured Erysipelotrichaceae bacterium
AAGCATTGGCATTAAACAGAACCGTAACAGATACGGATACGGCAAAGGCTATTTTGGATGATTTGATTGAAGCTAATAAAGATTTCTGGGGAAAATACTTTATTAAATAATTGGAGAACAAGATGAAAAAATATAACGTATGTATCGTAGGTGGAGGAAGTACTTACACATTAGGATTCTTAAAATCATTCGCAAGAATGCAGGAAGAATTTCCATTGAATAAATTAGTATTGTTTGATATTGATGGAGAAAGACAGAAGCCAATCGGACAATATGGAGATATCATGTTTGCTGAAAGATATCCAGAACTAGATTTCTCATATACAACAGATCCAGCTGAAGCTTATAAGGATATGGACTTTATCTTCATGCAGATGCGTGCAGGTGGACTTCACATGCGTCAAAAAGATGAGCACATTCCATTAAGTTTTGGAAAGATTGGACAGGAAACATGCGGAGCCGGAGGAATGAGTTATGGACTGCGTTCATGTGTAGACATGGTCGAAGCGATTCACCAGATCCGTCAGTATTCACCAGAAGCATGGATCTTGAACTATTCAAATCCAGCGGCGATTGTAGCGGAATGCTTAAGAAGAGAATTCCCAGATGACAAGAAGATCTTGAACATCTGTGACCAGCCAGAAAACGTAGTACGATCAACATCAAGATTATTAGGATGCGACTGGAATGATCTAGATCCAGTATACTTTGGATTGAACCACTATGGATGGTTTACACACATGTATGATCGCAAGAGCGGAGAAGATTTGTTACCAAAGATTCGTCAGATAGTAAAAGAAAAAGGATTCTTGCCACAGGATGCAGAACAAAGAGACAAATCATGGTTAGACACATATGGATTTGTACAAACAATGCTAGAAGATTTCCCAGACTATTTGCCAAACACATATGATGGATACTATCTATATCCAGAATACAAGGCAAGTCACTTGAATCCAAACTATACAAGAGCGGACGAAGTCATTGACGGACGTGAAAAGAGAGTATTCAAGGAATGTGCAGAAGTTATCAAAGAAGGAAAACTAGGAGACAAGTTCCATGCGATCAGTGATGCACATGCAGAAATGATGATCAAGGTAGCGGAAGCCATCGCATTCAATACATTGGGACGATTCATTCTAATTGTAGAAAACAATGGAGCAATTGCGAACATGCAGGATGATGCCATGGTAGAAGTAGTATGTGAACTA
>CALBJM010000425.1 GCA_937893225.1 uncultured Erysipelotrichaceae bacterium
AAATTTTATCCCTAAAGATTTTCTCTTTAGATACGATAAAGTCTTTTGTCTAGGGCACATGACAATATATCGAAATGAGGACTGTATAAACAAATTATTTATGTTACCATATAAAGGACGCAGTTTATATAAGTTGGTTTTCCAAAATCCTAAAATTTGTGTGTTTGATGAAGAATTTCAAGATGGTAACAATGTTAATCGCATGTTTATACAATCAGGTAAGAAAGTTTATATGCATGATGCATCTTTAAACTTTAGCACTAAGCATAGGGATTTTCGAAAGATTAGCTTTAATGGTATTGACGATATTACTGATGCAGCAGATTATGTTATAGAGCCATCATGTACATCTCTAACGGTATGGGATAATGGGCATCTCTTTAGATATTTGTATGACAAGACAATATCAAGAAAAGAGTATCCTTATGTTCATTTGCAACAGCGAAAGATGACTTTTAACAAACGTGTTTTTAAAGCTGATAAATATAAGATAGTACCCAATAGATTTGACATTCTAGAGGTTGAGAATATAACAGCGTGCTCTTTTAAACAAATATCTTTAAAATCTTATGATATAGGATATTATAAATATTTGATAAGACGTATCTATAAGGCGATTATGCGCCGTTTAAAACTTATAAAGGAAAATAAGGAGAATTATGAAATTGACGATAATCATACCCGTTTATAATATTAAAGAATACATTGAAAGATGTGTATCTTCATTGGGAAATATATCTGATACGCAGATTGAGATTCTAATAATAGATGATGGATCTACAGACGGATCGGATATTGTTTGTGAAAAATTATCGCAGACAAATAAAAGTGTAAAAGTTATCCATCAACAAAACATGGGATTGAGTGAAGCTAGAAACACAGGTATAAGAAATGCTTCAGGAGATTATATCTTTTTTGTTGACGGTGATGATTATTTGTCAGATGGCGCAGTAGGATATATATTGAACGCAATCAATACTTGTTCTGATATTTATATAATTGATCATGCTAATGTTTATGATGGTATAAAAAAAGAAATAGTTGAGAAGAAGTTTAAGCCGAATGTATCCGTTATGTCTGGTTCTGAAGTTCTTGCAATGAATGGGGCTATCTCTGCATGGAGTTCAATATGTAAAAAAACGTTTTTACACGATAACAATTTGTATTTTACTCCTAATCTTATACATGAAGATTTTGAATTTTCTATAAGACTGTATTCTTTGGCAAAATCTGTAGAACACTTATCTGTTCCTATCTACAACTATGTTTGTGACAGAGCTGGTTCTATAATGAATTCAAAAAACATAAAAAGTGCTATTGGATATGCTACAAGTGCCGTGTTGACTAGAATTTTTATAAGAAAGCATCGTTTTAATAAAAAACAGATACGTATAATTTCAGATGTCGTATCTATTGGTTTTACTTTTTCTACCGAAAGAATTGATTTGCTAAGCAAAGAGTCAGATAGAAAGATCGTTTTTGACTTCTATAAAAATAATTTAAATGACATCATTTATTTCTTGTGGAATTCCAATTTGAGTCATAAGTTTTTAGCTATACTATTGCTCATAAATGCAAAGTTTGGAGTAAATACATATAAGAGAATACGTAATTTTAAGAAAGTATGAAGATATCTATTATAACAATTAACTATAACAATATAGAAGGATTAAAGCAAACTGTTGAGTCTGTATTGGTGCAAACTTATTTAAATAAAGAGTATATTGTTATAGATGGTGGTTCCAAAGATGGAACTGTTGATTTTCTGAAAAGTCAAAATAAAATCACATACTGGGTGTCTGAGAAAGATGGAGGGTTGTATAATGCAATGAATAAAGGTATCCGCAAGTTGAGTGGTGATTATGTGATCTTCATGAATAGTGGCGATGTTTTTTTTGATAGAAATGTATTGTCAGATATCTTTAATGTAACAGACTATAATGCAGATGTCTTGTATGGCAGTACCATTTACAAATATGGCAATGGAGGTATATTAAGAAAACCAAGAGATTTAAATGTGATGTCATATGAATTGCCATTTTGTCATCAGTCTTGCTTTATAAAATGTAAGCTGATGAAAAATATTGAATATGATGAATCTTACAAACTTATTGCAGACTATAATTTCTTTTATCAGGGTTGGAAGAAAAACTGGCATTTTGAACAGATAAATAAAATTGTTGCCATTTATGACACAACAGGGATGTCTGCAGATTCAGCAAGAAAATGGCAAATTTATGTTGAACGATGCAAAATACATGGTAAGGATACAAATTTGATGTTTTATAATTATCTGAATATTAAAACAGCTCTGAAGTGTTTTCTTGCTAAAATAATACCTGTCAATATTGTTGATTTAATGTTGCATAGAGAAAAAGGCAGCAATAGTGTTAAAGAAATTTTAAATTTTAAACAAATAAAATAACGTTGTAGTTATGGGTCAAATGCAGTCAATATCTAAGGATGAATTAAAGCCTCTACGATTATTGGGGGTGGTATCCTTGTTTTTATGTATTCCATCATTGATTTCTTTGCCATATTTGTTGTATGCATTTTTTAGGAAGAAGAGTGGAAATAAAACAGATTATGTTATATTTATAGTCTGTATCTCTATTTTCTTTGCATCAATAAATGCTACAAAAAGTGTTGGTGGAGATCAATGGAGATATTGGATGGCATACAACAATGTACCTATAAAGGGCTTCTTGTATGCTTTGATGAACATATATGGAACACCTGAAGCATGGCAAGGTATAAATTATCATATATCTGGCGAATTTATGAATGGTGTGTATAATTATATAGGTTATTATTTATCTTTTGGTTATTATCCTTTATTCGCTTTTTTGTTTACACTTACATCATACATTCTATTATTATTGGGATATTATAGATTCTGTTTGACACTAAAATCACCTCATATACCGATTATTTGTGGTGTCTTGATTATATCTTTTTTCTATCTTTATTTTCAGTTTACATTGCAAATTCAGAAACAGTTTTTTGCACAAGCTATTATGATGTATGTCATTGGTAATTATGCATATTATGGTAGATTGAGAAGAAAAGACTGGTTTGCTGTGACTTGTTCTGTATTCACCCATCAAAGCATGTTGTTCTTTGTACCATTTATTTTGTTAAAAAGATTTCGTTCTAAGATGGGGAAAGGCACAATAGTTTTCGTTTTTATAATCCTTGCTTTTTTGGTCTTTTGGGGACCAAGTCTCATGGGAGGCGTAGATTTTAGTAATGGATCCGTCTTAAGCTATGGACTTGAACGCTTTGCTAATTCCGAAACTAATAATGATGGTTTAAGTATTCAGATGAATCAAGTTGTGGTGATAGGTTTACCATTGGCTATTATATGCTTTCGTCAATTACAACTTAATCGAAACAATGTTGTGCCTTCTCAGCAATTTATCGTAATAGTAGTATCATTGCTCCTTGTAACAACTGCTGCAATGGTTCGCCAGCCTCTTGCTCAATACCGTTTTTTTATGATGTTGATGCCTTTTATGCCATTCATATATTCTATAGCTTATAGAAATATTCAAAAGCGAAATATCTTTTTGATGATTTTGGCAGTTGTTATGGTCGTATGGTTTTTCTTTCAGTTCGAATATATATATTGGACATACGCTCCAGAAATTGATATCTTAATAAAAAGTCCTATATTTTTGGTTTTTTCTAATTACCAAGGTTTTTAGATTTCTTATGAATTATAAATCAATAGATTTAATGAAATTTATGATGGCACTTTGTGTTGTGACGATACACACATACATAGTAGATAGTATGGAGCCATCAATATTCCAAGATATTTTATATTCTATTATCCGTAGTGCTGTTCCTTTCTTTTTTATAACTTCTGCTTTCTTTGTAATGCAGCGCAAAGAAAAAGA
>CALBJM010000426.1 GCA_937893225.1 uncultured Erysipelotrichaceae bacterium
TTTTTTCATAAATCCATTCCTTCTGGATCTACGATCTCTTGTGCAACGATACGATACGTTCTTCTATCCGTTCCATCTGCAGCTTTATATTTTTGATACTGCACTGTTCCAACTAAAGAAATCCTAGACTGCTCATGAAAATGATCTTGCACAAAGTGTGCTACATCATCCCAAGCAATGACCGTTAAAAAATCAACTGCTTTAGATGGGTCTGGACGATGTACCGCAACAGAAAATCTAGCCATCAATCCATCTGTTTGTGTTGCCAAATACTTTGGCTCGTTAGTAATTGTTCCTGTTACACGAATTTCATTTAAATCTTGCATACTATAACCTCCTGGCATCTTGCCTTCTACTATTACTATTCACAAGATTTTTCATAAATCCAAAAAAAACCAGACATGTATTCATATCTGGTTATATTACATAATTATTGATTTGCTTGTTCTGGTGCATCAATAGATGTATCAATATGATTTGTACCATCCGCATGTTCAAATGCCGCAAGTTCTGGATGTTCTCTCTTTTCTTTTGTAAAGTTTTCATAAGAAGGTTTCTTATGTATTTCACTAGCCCAGATTTTATCTGCTACTGGTGCCCATTGTTCAGCATATGCCTTTGTCTTTCCACAAAGATGTTCTACTTCTTCAGGAGATTCTTCATTTGTTTGATGCGCACCTGTCTTGTGTACCATTTCAACCAACAAATCTGGGTTTTCTAGCATTGGACATGGTCTCAAATGATTTCTATTAAATGGTTGACCTTCATGATATGCCATGAATAGAGGACTCTGCAACATTTCCAATATTGAATGATCCTTGATATTACAATTCGAGAAATGAATAAATACACAAGGCTCTGCATCACCATTTGAATTAATATGGAAATAGTTTCTACCACCCGCAATACATCCACCTACGAATTCACCATCGTTTTGGAAATCCATTGGGAAGAATTCAATATCACTTTCTTCCGTACGAATACTTCTAATACGCTCGATCATATATTTTCTTTGTTCAACAGTAGGCATTAATTCAGGAACTGCATTATTTCCAACTGGCATTAAGTGGAAATAGAAACCATAATGTGCGCCTTTTTCACAAAGCATATGGAAGAAGTCATCCGATGTAACTGCTTCAACATTTGCTTTTGTATAACAAATAGAAGTACCAAATACAATCCCATATTTCTTCAACAAATCCATTGCCTTCATAACTGCAGCATAATGCCCTTCACCACGTCTCATATCATTCGTATCTGGTGTTCCTTCAATTGAGAGCATAAAAGAAAGATTGCCTAACTTCTGGATTTTTTGACACAATTCTTCATCAATCAACGTTGAATTAGAATAAGCAACAAAGAAACAATCATCATGTTTTTCACAAAGACGAAGTACATCTTGTTTTCTTACCATTGGTTCACCACCTGTCAACATATATAAGTGTGCACCCAATGCTTTGCCTTCTGTTACGATCTTATCCATTTCATCAAAAGTCAATGAAGACTTTCTGCCATATGTGCCACTCCAACAACCTACACAATGCATATTACAAGCCATAGTTGGATCAAATAAAATCAACCAAGGAATATTACAATTATATTTTTTACGATTTTCGCGAATCATTTTTGTTCCTCTAAAAAATGACTCATAGCCAAGATTTAATT
>CALBJM010000427.1 GCA_937893225.1 uncultured Erysipelotrichaceae bacterium
ATGAAATGGACATTCCAATTCTTGCAATGGGACTAGAAGACGTAGTGATTTCTGCTTCTAGTGAAGGAATTCTTGTTTCTGATAAAGAACAAAGTTCTTATATCAAGCCATACGTAGACAAATTTGAACAACAAATCATGTTTGCGGAAAAGTCTTGGGGCTCTTTCCATGTATTGGATGTAGAAAAAGAATCTATGACAATCAAAGTTGAACTCAATCCTGGACATTCCATGAATTATCATTCTCATAAAAATAGAGACGAAGTATGGACAGTCATTAGTGGAAAGGGTAGAACGATCGTAGATGGCTTTGAACAAAATGTTAAAGCAGGCGATGTCATTACAATGGCTGCAGGCTGCAGACACACTGTTATTGCAGATACACAACTCAAATTGATTGAAATCCAATTAGGCAAAGACATTGATGTACACGACAAACAAAAATTTGATTTGGAATACTAATTATAGAAGGAGATGAAGTATGCAACAAAAAAATGAACCACTATTACTTCGTCCCTCTGGAAGAAATTCACTATGGGGTGGCACACGCTTAAATGATGAATTCAGTAAAAACATTCCTATGTATCCATTAGCAGAAACATGGGAATGTTCTACGCATCCTGCTGGACCAAGTTATGTCATGAATGGCATATACAAAGAAAAAACACTCGCATATGTTCTTCAACAAAATCATGCATATTTAGGCACAAAACACTATTCCAAATACCAATTGCCAATACTGATCAAATTCATTGATGCAAAGCAAGACTTGTCTATTCAAGTACATCCTAACGATGCTTATGCAAAACAATATGAACACGGACAATATGGCAAAACAGAAATGTGGTATGTATTAGATGCTACAAAAGACGCACACTTATACTATGGCTTAAAACGAAACATTTCTTTTGATACATTTCAAAAAGCACTCCTGACTGGAAATATCATGAAGTATTTACAAAGAGTGCCTGTAAAAAAAGGAGATATCTTCTTTATACCAGCTGGTACGATCCATGCGATAGGAGCTGGTGCTTTAATTGCTGAAATTCAAGAAAGTTCTGATCTCACATATCGCTTATATGACTATGATCGATTAGACAACAATGGAAAAAAACGCGAATTACACATCCAAAAAGCACTTGATGTTTCATGTTTACATGCTAGTGAAACACCTAGACAGCCTATGCATGTATTCAAGTACAAGCAAGGCGTAGCATCAGAATTATTGATTCATTGTAAATACTTTGAAGTGTATCGAGTAATCGTTAATACAGAACGTAGGCAACACGTTATCTATCAAACAGATGAAATATCTTTTCGTGTTTTACTTTGCATCAATGGTTGTGGCACATTAAAGTTTAATGATAGTTCTTTAGATATATTTAAAGGAGACTGTGTTTTTGTTCCTGCCAATTCTTGTCCAATTACATTTCATGGCAAGATGCAGTTTCTGGATGTCAGGGGTTAGATATGCGAAAGTGGAAGAAATTAACATCCAATCAAGTTGTGTGCAGCCCTTGGATGAACGTGTATAAGGATCGTGTAGAGTTGCCTAATGGGATCATATTAGATGATTTTTATAAAGCCGAAATACGCGATGCAGCGAGTATTGTTGCATTGGATGAAAAGCAAAATATTCTATTAAAGAAAGAATATCGATATTGCTACGATGAAGATTTGATTGAAATTCCTGCGGGTATTTTTGAGGAAGGAGAAACAGCTTCGCGTGTTGCAGAAAGAGAACTTTTAGAAGAAACAGGATATGCCAGCAAGGATTGGATGTATCTAGGAAAGTATGTAGAAAGTTCTGCAAAATTAACAAACCACATGCACATCTTTTTTGCTGAAAATTGTAAAAAAATCAGTGCACAAAAATTAGATGCAACAGAAGATGTAGAACTCATTGTTGTTCCATTTCAAGATGCAGTCGATATGGTCATGCATGGACAAATCGTTTGTCAAGGGAGTTGTTATGCAATTTTAAGAGTTGCTAAAATTCTTGAAGAAAGAAGTCAGAAACAAAAATGAGATACAGAATATAGAAGCAATTTGTATTTGCCAAAGATGGTGTTGGTGTATTACACAAAAATTTCGATGAATTGGAGTTTGCTGTATTTTACATTGAAAATGTAGCAGAAAAATTAGGCGTGGATACAGAGCGTGTCCAAAAGTTATTTATCGAACAAAGTGATATTTTGAACGGGCATATCGTGCCTGAATATGAAGTTTTGCATACGCAAATCCGCGAATATATCATTGATGATTTTCTTGATGTAATGCAAGAAAAAGGCGTGAAAGTACGATTCTCTATCATGACTTTTTCTTAGAGGTTGTAAAACCAGATTTGTTTCATTCACACACGAATGTAGACTTCGAACGTGGCTTCTTAGGCACGACACTCTATGAGCA
>CALBJM010000428.1 GCA_937893225.1 uncultured Erysipelotrichaceae bacterium
ATTCTTGCATCTTTGCATACTGAAAAGACAAGTGAAGATGATTTGACATTTGGTTTGCTTGAAAATGGTATTCAAATTACAGAAAAGCCAGAAATTTTGTTTGCGAGATTAAAAGAAGATGAAGTTATGGCTAGGGTTGAAGAAATTCAAAAGAAGAACAAGAAAGCCGCAAAAGAAGCAAAGAAAGAAGTAAAGGGTGAAGTAACGATTGAAGATTTCTCTAAACTTGATTTGCGTGTTGGGCAAGTATTGTCTTGCGAAAAACATCCAAATGCGGATAAGTTGTTAGTATTGAAAGTGGATCTAGGAGAAGGTCAGCCTAGACAAATCGTTTCTGGCTTGGCAGCTTCTTATACACCTGGTCAAATGATTGGTAAGCATATCGTTGTTATTGCAAATCTTGCTCCAACTGTTATTCGTGGAGAAGAAAGTAATGGTATGTTGCTTGCTGGTAAAGAAAATGGACAAGTTGCTGTGGTTGAAGTTAATGGTTTGACACCAGGAACAAAAATTAGCTAAATAGGAAAGACTTGGGTAAAACTGAGTCTTTTTTTACATTACAACAATAGAAACGTGTATACTAACAATATGGGAAAATTTACGATAGTAGCTAGACCTGATGAATTGAGTGGCCGTTTGGAAAAACAAGTGCAAAATGTGTTGGAAAAACACGATTTTATACGTGATGATGCATCTCCAGAAACGGTTATTGTGATTGGTGGGGATGGCACTTTTATTTATGCGGTGCATCAATTTATTGATCGATTAAAAGATGTTCGTTTTTTTGGCTTACATACAGGTACATTAGGCTTTTATTCAGATTATCAAGATTGTGAAGTAGATGAATTTTTAGATGTTTTGATTCAACATACTGGTACTGAAGAATTATTGGGCGTTTTGCGTGCTGAGGTTGATGGGAAGCGCTATTATGGATTAAATGAAATTCGTGTAGAGAATGCAGCAAGAACACAGGTAATGGATGTGTTTGTAAATGGTGTGCAGTTGGAGACATTTCGAGGTACAGGAATGTGCGTTTGTACGCAATTGGGTTCTACGGCTTATAATCGTTCTCTTGGCGGGGCTGTTATTCAAGAAGGCCTAGATTTAATAGAAATGGCAGAAATTGCAGGTATTCATCATAGTAAGTATAGGAGTTTAGATGCACCTTTTGTATTGAAGAAAGATAGTGTCATTCGTTTTACTGCGGAGTCATTTCGTGGAGCATTATTGGGAGTGGATAGTGATGTGTATTCTTTAGAGGGTGCTAAAAATATTGAAATCAAGATTTGCCAGGCTAGACAGATTCGTGTGTTGCATGGTAAGAAGGTTTCCTATTTTGATCGTTTAAAAGATTTGTATTAAATATGATAAGATATTGTATATGAAAAATTGGCGTAGATTATTTGAAATCGTCAGATTTCCGATTGAAGTATTATTTGTTGCTTTTATTCTTACGGGTGTAGGAAATGTATTAACGAATAATATATTTGGTATTGTGTATCTGATTGATAATGATTATGTAAAAATGATTGCGGAAATATGTATGAAGAGTGGACAATTTGTAATCGTCAACTTTCCATTACTATTTTTAATACGACTTGTTGCTAGAAAAAATGGATCTTCAGTAACGATCATTAGTGCATTGCTTGGGTATATTGCATTTTTAGCGACGACGATGCTCGTGACGCGAGGAGATTTAACATCCACATCGTATTCGTCTATTTTGGGGATGAATTTATCAAAGTCTTCTATTGTTTCATATAGTGGGGTTACAAGATATCCATTGCAAACAGGTATGTTGGGTATTGGTGTAATTGCATTTGGAACATTATTTGCATTTCATTTAACAAAGAATAGAGATGAGTATGGTTTATTTTCTTTTGTTTCTAAAGAAGTTTCTTGTGCAATGAAAGTAGTCATATATTCAATTCTAATTGGTGTAGTATTTTCTTTTGTTTGGCCGTATGTGATAGCTGTTATAGATAAATTGATTAGTTTTATTGCGGTAGATACGACAAATCCAGTGAATTTAACATTATATGGTTGTTTAGATTCACTGCTCTCAACACTAAATTTAGGTACACTCATTCGTTCTCCATTTTGGTATGGCATGAATGGGGGTAGCTGGATTGGCATGGCAGGTACTGTATCAACTGGCGACGTTTCTGTATGGGCTGCACAAATAGCCGCGGATAGTGTGAGTGGACAGGCTGGTAGATTTATTACGCCATATTATATTTTGAATTTATTTGCTATGCCTGGTTTGATTTGGGGCATGTATTCAATGGAAACAAATCCATTGAATCGTCCTAAGATGCGAATGTTATGTATTTTAGCTACAATTGTTTCAATACTATTTGGGACAATGCTACCGCTTGAATTGATGTTGTTATTTTTAGCACCTCTATTATTTTTAGCACATATTGCATGTACAGGTATATTGTTCGGTTCATTACAAGCTTTTCATATCTACTTAGGCTTTAATTCTACAGAAGTATCTACGATGACAGCTCTTCCAGGAACTTTACCGGAATTAATAACCTATATATCAAATAGTACATTTCACACCACTATTCTATTTATGATGATCGTTGGAGCAGTAGTATTGTTACTGTATTTCTTTATGACGCGTTTTTACTTTAATGCGTTGTCTGTAGATTTGTTTAGAACAGGTGATAAAGATCGACTTGTGAAAGGTGCATTAAAAGCTTTAGGCGGAATTGAAAATATTAAAGCTTTAGAGTCAAATTGTTTTGCATTAACAGTTGCAGTATATGAACCTGAAAAGATGGATATGGCAAGATTAAAGCGATTAGGGGCAACAAGGGTTGTAGAAATAAAGACAGGTTTTCAAATCTATTTTGGTTCTACAAGTACGCTCATACGTAATGAAATTAACAAAGAAAGAAGAAATATTGAAAACTAGCCATGTGAAATGGCTAGTTTTTTAAGAGATTCTAACTTTGAAAAGAAACAGTTCTGTGTTGATAGATTGGTGCATAAAAACTTGATGCGTTCGTTGTGGAGATTGCTAATGAAATCTGTACATTTTGTCCCCACGATCCATTTATGGTACATGAAGCTGATGATGTAGCCTGATTGTAGAAATCCCCATTGATGATATACTCGATTTGATATGGACTTCTTAACCAACTTTCTAGGTTTCCCTGAAATATTTTGGAAGTGCCATTATATATTCTATTTAATTGAATGGAATAT
>CALBJM010000429.1 GCA_937893225.1 uncultured Erysipelotrichaceae bacterium
TGAAGGTTAATAAGAAGGATTATTCTTCTAATCGTGGTCTTCTTAAGATGGTTGGTCGTAGAAGAAGTCTTCTTGCTCACTTAAAGAGTCAAGATATCAATCGTTACAGAGATCTTGTACAGAAGTTAGGCTTAAGAAAGTAAGATACAAAAATTTGCACTGGATTCTATCTGGTGCTTTTTTTATAATAATAAAATAGATTGGACAAAATATGAGTTTTATAGAATTTCGTGATGTTAAGAAAACGTATCATGTTGGTGAAATAGATATACATGCTTTGTCTGGAGCGAGTTTTCAAATTGAAAAAGGTGAATTTATCGTTGTTGCTGGAGCATCGGGTGCAGGTAAGAGTACGATTTTAAATATTTTAGGTGGTATGGATACTTGTACGAGTGGAGAAATACTTGTAGATGATAAAAGAATTGATTCTTTGAATGAAAAGCAGTTAACAGATTATCGTCGTTTTGATATTGGTTTTGTTTTTCAGTTTTATAATTTAGTGCAAAACCTAACAGCACTAGAAAATGTAGAATTAGCAACAGAGATATGTAAAGAACCTTTAGATCCTTCAGAAATATTGGATAAAGTTGGGTTGCATGATAGAAAGAATAATTTTCCTTCCCAATTAAGTGGTGGTGAGCAACAACGTGTTGCTATTGCACGTGCTTTAGCAAAGAATCCTAAGCTATTACTATGTGATGAACCGACAGGTGCATTAGATTATGTGACAGGAAAACAAATATTGAAGCTTTTACAAGAAACATGTAGAAAACAAAATATGACAGTCATTGTCATTACACATAATTTAGCAATTTGTCCAATGGGAGACAGAGTATTGCGTGTGAAGAATGGCAAAATAGTTTCAGATACATTGAATGAACATCCACAAGACATTGATACGATAGAATGGTAAAGATGAACAAGACAAGAAAAAAAGACACATTGCGTCTTATAAAGAATACAAAGGAAAGATTTTTTTCTTTGGTGGCAATTATTGTCATTGGTGTTGCTTTTTTCGTAGGTGTATCTGGCAGCTCATATATTATGGGGAAAAACGTCGATGCTTATGCGGATGAAACGAATCTAAAAGACATTACGATTTATTCTAACTATGGATTTGATGAAGAGGATGTTGCTGCTGTAGATCAAATGAGCAAAGTAGAAAAAGCAGAAGGTAGTAAATTCGTAGATGTATTAGCAAGTAGTTCGTCGACTTCAAAAATCACGCGTATCCATTCTTATAATGCAGATAATACAATCAATCAATTTGTTTTAAAAGAAGGAAGATTACCAAAAAACAAGAACGAAGTTGTTGCTGAAAAAGGTACAGATATGCAAGACAATTTCAAGATAGGTGATGAAATCCTCTTAACTAGACCAGACAATGATCTAGACACTTATCTATCTGTGAAAAAAGTGAAAGTTGTTGGATTAATTGACACGCCTTTATATATTAATGAAACAAAGGAAACATCAACACTTTCAAATCAATATATTGCAACCTATTTTTACATACCTGAAGAAGCTTTTTCTTTAGACTATTTTACAGAAATTAACGTCCTTACAAAAGATGGAAAATCTTTGTATGCTTTTTCTGATGCATATAAAAATTATTGTGCAGAAGTAAAGGCAGATATTCAAGACCTTGGAATCGGGGAAGCTAGACATAGAAGAGATACGATTGTTGAAAAAGCAAAAGAGCAATATCAACAAGGATATGAAGAATACAAAGATGCTTTACGAGAATACGAAGATGGAATTTCGCAAGGCCAACAAAAATTAGAAGATGCAGAAGAACAACTCACATCTGGAAAAGAACAACTAGCTTCAGGAAAACAAAAATTAATTGATTCACAAAATCAACTAGATAATGAAACTTCCTCGGCTAGAAGTCAATTGGATGAAAAAAGTGCGCAAATCGCAGATGCAAAACAACAACTTGAAGAAGCAAAGCAGCAATTAGATAGTCATGCTGATGATATAGAACAAGCTAAAAGTGCAGTAAACATGTATGAAATGCTTGATTCTATACAAACGCAGCTTCCTGCAGATGATATAGATCTTAGCCAAGATGAGAGATACAAAGAAATAATACAAAAGCTAAGAGACAATGGAATTGTTTCTGCAGAAGAAACAAATTTTTTAGTATCCAGAATAACAAATCTTATTGAGCAAGCTAAAAATAAAATCGTTGAACAAGCGGGAATGTCTATTGCGGATATTCGCACAAAGATTCAAGAATATGAAAATGGACTAGAACAATACTCTACTTCTAAAGCACAATTAGACGCTGCTGAAGTGCAGTTGCAATCAGCATATCAACAATTAGATACAACGATTGCTTCTTCAAAAGCACAAATTCAAAGTGGTTGGCAAGAAATTCAAGACAATGCTTTTGTATTACAAGAAGGTGAAGCAT
>CALBJM010000430.1 GCA_937893225.1 uncultured Erysipelotrichaceae bacterium
ACCTCCGCATTGATTTCCTCTTCTGTTGGAAATGTCATTGTATCAAAATCTATCAGCCTATCAGATACCGTATTATACAAAGTTGTATATGCAGATGTCGTTCCTTCATCTACACAACCTAAGAATGCAAAACGCCATTCTCGAATAAGTGTAGTATAATCATCTTCTTCGACATTTTTAATATGCACTGTTAATTTTTCAACTTCTTCTTCCTCACTCCAAGCATGGTTGAATTGGAATGGACTTAAGTACATCAGTGTTACAGAAGGTAAAGAATCATGATTCAAATATAGATCACTCAGATTCTCACAATCATAAAATAGATTGTCTAAAATTGGATAAGTACCTGTATTGATCGTAACCTGTTTTAACGCATGACAATCTGAATACGCTCTTTCACGCAATTGACCATCATTTTCAAAGCCAACACTAGTGATATTGGTTTCTCTAAATGCCGAATCATCAACCAATACATACTGCTGTGGGAACCATACATCGCCTTCTATGCCACTTTGTAAAAAGGCTCCAACATCTATATATAGATCAGGACTGCTAAACTTCGCAAAATCTATAGTAAACGAATCATCAAGATTACTGAAAGCGTAACTAAAAATCTCATTTGTTGTTTCAGGAAGAGATAATTCTCCTTGTACATGCATAGAACGTAAAAGCAAGAAAGGCGTTCCATCTGCATTACACGCATATAAATACGTATTATCTATGACTTTATAAGAGTATATTCCACTCTCTTCTACAAAATACGTACAATTCGATGCATACCCATTTGCATTTGTAGGAACATAAAAGAATGTATTCGTTTCTGCACGATTCGGTAATGCTGTTGGATCAATTTCTGGATTATATCCATTTTCTAATATTCCCGTTTTTGCATTGGAGCCAACAAAACGCAATCCATTATTATCAAGTGCTTTATCTGCAATCGTAATCGTATCTGTTGTATTGATCAACAAACCTTCTAGATTTGTACAACCATCAAGTGCATAAGCACCTATTTTCACACACGATTCTGGAAGAGAAACAAATTGCACAGTCTGATTTTCACTAAATGCATGTGCACAAATCTCATGAATCGTAACTGGTTCCTTTTGCCCAATCACTGTCAATGTTCCATCATAAACTTTAGGTGTTTGTTTTGCACGCAATAAAATATAATATGCATTCCCTGCTTCATCCGTCTTGACGTAATATTGATATCCTTCTTTAGAAGTCGAAGACAATACAACTTCCACATCACTTTTACCGCATGTTGCTAAATTATCTTCAATATGTTTCTTTTGTGCAGAAGAATGACAAATGATCAAAGATACATTAGAACCTGCTAAACTATTCTCGTCGAAATCAACGATACTTCCATCCAATGGTAATACGATCGTATTTGTTTCTGTATCCGCAAATGCACCTTGCTTAACAGATGCAAATGCATTAGAAATGGAAATTGATTCATCATTTGCAAAACTCTTATAAATCATTTTTCCAGAAACCAAGAAACCATCTTTTACAGAATATAGCTTTGCATCTTCAGCAATCTTTGTCACCTGTATATGATAATTTTGTAAAATATCATGATATGTATCTATAAATTCATCAAAAACTGCTGAATCAACGTGAATGGTCTTATTGGATAATTTTGTTAAATCTATGTCTGGCAATTGATCAAATTGTGTTGCTTGCAAATAAATATCTTCTATAGAAGTTGCTTCAGAAAAATGCACTTTTTTTACTGTAGAAGGCACATGAATCGTTTGTATCTTAGAAGGAATCGCAATAATCGTATCCTGTGCTTTATTCATTAAAACACCTTCATCATTAGATGCGTACATTGGATTATCAGGATCTACAATAAATCTATCATATATACATGGAGCCATTGTTGAAGAATCCACATACATAACAGACTTAGGAATAAACATTTGGTCATAACAATTTCCTAAAAATGGATCCATTTGAATTGCCTGAACATACTCTGGAACACGTACAAGTGTTTGCGTTCCTTCTTCACCAACAACAAGCTCCACGGCTTCATCATCCACATAAGACAATGTTTGATAATATGTCAACATGTCATAGGCAGGATCAACTTCATAAGCATCATTCAACCAAAAGATATTCAAAGTAATATGAAAACCATCTGGTACATCCACCACATCCCCAGGAACGATAACATGTCTGCCGCCTGTTATTGTGTAGTTCCAATCAACTGGATTTCCATCTTCATTCCAATTTGCTAATAATTTTGTTAATTCATCATTTTCATCAATATATCCATTTTTGGTGAAAAAGGAAGACAAAACACTT
>CALBJM010000431.1 GCA_937893225.1 uncultured Erysipelotrichaceae bacterium
TAAAATCACCGGAAATTCTTTCGAAACTAGGTTCCAATTGTAATATAAAAGTCGGAATACCTACACCAATTGCACTTAGTAGAGTTAAATGAATTGGTAAGAAAGGATACATTTCAAGCTTTAAAACGACATATATGCTAATCAAAATAGAAAAGACCGTTTTAACAAGATACATAGTTGATGCTCTAGTAATATTATTAATGACACGTCTTCCTTCATCTACAATGTATGGTATGTCAGAAAAATCATTGTTCAGCAATACAATATTTGCTGTGTTTTTTGCTGCATCGCTGCCTTCACCAACCGTTACAGAAACATCTGCAACTTTCATTGCTGCAACATCATTTACGCCATCCCCACTCATGAGTACATGTTTCCCTTGATTCTGTAGTGCTTCTATAAGTTTCATTTTTTCTTGTGGCCTGACACGCCCGAATACTGTATACTTAGACGCTATTTCTTCGATAGATAACGTTGTAGAAGATACATCTATTGCCTTTTCAGCATGTGCAATACCTGCTATTGCAGCCAATGTAGAGACCGTTGTAGCATCATCTCCTGATATGACTTTGATTGCTACATTTTGTTTTTTAAAATAATTCACAATTTGCTTTGCATTCGTGCGCATTTCATCTTGTATGATCACATATGCCCAGACACTTAAATCATCTGGTAAAGTATCTTTTACTATCGCTTTTTTAGAATACCCTATAGCAACAACTCTCTTGCCTTGTTGCATATATCGTTGTATATCATCACGTACTTCTTTTTGATTTGGAAAAAGAAACATTGGTGCACCTACATAGATGCCTCCACAATTTTCAAGATATTTTGCAGCATATTTTCTTGTAGAAGAAAACGGCAAAGCATACAAAACTTTAAACTTTTGATTGACTTGAAAATATTGCAGCAAAGCTTTATCAGTAGAGTTTGGATTCTCAATATTCTTCAAATAAGATCCCATGACTTCTTCCACGCATTTTCTCTTACAATCATCTTTGCATATCAGATCCGTAACAAGCATATTTCCAGTTGTTAAAGTACCCGTTTTATCAAAGCAAACCGTATCTACACGTGCTAATGATTCAATAGAAAATAGATCTTGTACAAGCACCATCTTCTTTGAAAGACGAATAACTGAAATTGCTAAGGCTGCCGAAGTCAAAACGACCAATCCTTCTGGTATCATGCCTACAATAGCTGCTACCGTTTTCAACAAAGATTCATCCCATGTCATCTTTGAAAGAAAATATTGTGAAAAAAACAAAAGTATTCCTGCAGGAATAATGCAAATAGAAATAATATGTATGATTTTATCTAAATTTTTTTGTAAAACAGATTCCGCTCGATTTTCTTTCCCAGCTGCTGAAATAATTTGGTGGATTTCACATTCTTCTCCTACTTTGTCTACCTTAACAATTGCTCTACCTGCGTGGACGATCGTACCAGCTAAAACAAAATCTTCTTGATGTTTTTCAATCAGGTTCGATTCACCAGTCAATGAACTTTCATCCACTTCCAAGCTACCATCTTCTACAATACAATCACATGGTATCTGCATTCCTGCTTGTAGTTTTAAACAATCTTCTTCAACAATTTCTTCTGGTAATATTTCAATCCATTTTTCATCTCTTTTAACAAAAACTTTATTCTCAGCCATGATAGAAAGACGATCGAGTAATTTTTTCGACTTGATTTGTTGATAAATGCCAATACATGAATTGATAAGCACAGTAAAAATAAACAAACCATTTCGTAATTTTCCTGTTGCCAAAACTAAAGAAAATAAGACGATATTAATAAAATTAAAATATGTAAAAATACATGAAGATACGATTTCTTTTATAGAACGTGAAGAATTATTCACCTTTGTATTACATTTTCCTAAACTTTGCTTTTCTTTTACTTGTTGAGAAGACAATCCATTATACATATTACTTGACCATAATCAATTCTTTCAAACGTTCTGTAATTTGTGGAATCTCAGCATTCC
This sequence comes from uncultured Erysipelotrichaceae bacterium, assembly GCA_937893225.1. Classification (GTDB taxonomy): domain Bacteria; phylum Bacillota_I; class Bacilli_A; order Erysipelotrichales; family Erysipelotrichaceae; genus Bulleidia. The sequence goes on from CALBJM010000431.1 coordinate 1,994, forward strand.
AATACTGTAAAGCAAACATTAATGCATTCTTTTGATCAATACCGCATTCTTTTGCACATAAAAAATATGAAAAACACTGTATCAAATCAATATTATCTTTATTCTGAGCAAGATAACACTCTTCACCGTCATAAACAAAGACACCTTCACCTTGCTTAAATATCATAACTGGTGCATGCGTCTTTTCGAAAATATGCTTACTTGTATCCCGTAATTCACCACTGTATTCTCCAGAAAGATAATATGCTTCAGAATCAGATAAAAACAAAGTCGGATGAAAAGATAGCATTGCTTCCAAAGCCTGCGTATCAATACTATCGCTACATCCATCTGGGACGAAATAAAAAGTCTTTTTCAAATCTTCTACTGTCTCAATCAAATCAGAAACACTATCTATATCTCCCATCATCATGTCACCATATACACAAACACTTGCAATCTCTTCAGGATAAATAGAATCTGTAAAACAACGATCAAATTCATATTCTACACCTGGCATAATAAATTGACTCACATCACCATTTTTATCTTGCATCGTATAACGTGAGCCATTGAAACCATCAAAATGGCAAGTCAATTGAATATTTTGTGTTTTACAAGACTGAGCTACAAAATCACCATATATGCCATCACCATAGGGTGCAATTAAATCGTAATCTAAACCAAGTGTCTGAAAAATACGTGCAGTAGTAACTCCCGCACCAGTTACCAACTCTTCTTTTGATAATATTTTAATGTCTTCATTTCCCTTAGGTAAAACATTTACATGCGCAACTGTCTCAACATACGCAGGACCAATAATCAAAGTTTTTTTCATATAAGCTCCTATAATAAAAAATATTCTAACATGAAAATAGACAATACATTCAACATTGCTTAATTTCCGCATAATTCTCTCCTTAGAAAGCTCATGAAAACGCAAAAATGCACAACACGATGAACGTATTGCGCATTCTTGCACTTAGGTGGTCCCAGGCAGAATCGAACTGCCGACACAAGGATTTTCAGTCCTTTGCTCTACCGACTGAGCTACAGGACCATGGTTGCGAGGGCTGGATTTGAACCAACGGCCTCCGGGTTATGGGC
>CALBJM010000432.1 GCA_937893225.1 uncultured Erysipelotrichaceae bacterium
AGCCCATAAAAGATCTGTCTTGTTGACATAAATGCACAAGTCAATAGTACTGTCATAACAGACGCCCCTGCCGCAAAAAAAGTAGCCAAAACCATTTGAAATGCACCTGTATAAATAAATATAGAACACAAAGCTGACCAAATCCAATTAAAACCACCTTGCGCCATTACAAGCCCATATGCACAAGAAACAAAAAAATAACTCACCATGATTGGTGAAGCCTTCACCAAAGCAAACTGCATTTCTTTTTTCATAATGAAAACAATTATACAGTTATTTACACACTTTTTCATTAATTTTTTCACTCGTTCATGATATAACAATAACATGACAAAAATTAATGTTGCTACATCCGCAAAACTCGATGAAATATGTGCACTATTAGAAAGCCAAAAAGACGTCACATACAAATACATCTGCAATATTTCCGTATGTGAAGTTACGTATGAAGTAGAAGATCACGGCAATCACGGAGACTTGCTTCGGTATACAAAAGCTTTGATTCGTTCTCTTCCATTTGGAAAAGTCATTATGACGCGTGTACTTTACGATGGACAAGTGTTTGATGGAGGAAAGATTCACAAACCAGGCGAAAAAGAATACGATGCTTTTCATGCACATATTACATATCGCAATGAAAGAAAGACAGCTTAATCCTGTCTTTCTTTTTTATTAATTTCAAATTGCTTTTGTACCATTTCCGCAAAATCTTCGATAATGTATCCTGAATTTTCTTTCAACCAAAATAAACACAAATTTCTTTCAAACTGCATTTTTCCAAAATAGAAAGGAACACGTGCAATCGTCTTTGAAAAATGAGACATCACAGGTTCTCCATCCACAGGAATATACCCTTGATTACTAACGACCATCAATCGTGCATCTTTTAATGTAGGCGCATATAAAAATTCACCTTGTAATCCATATGTTGTTTGATAATACTCTCTTTCAGAGTATTCTTGCCCTTCTTTACAAACAAGAATACAAGGAATATTTCTCAGTTCGCTGCTCGTCACATGATCTAACTTAGAAATTGGATTATCTTTCGCTATTTCAATGTAACAAAAACTTGTTTGCAACAAAATGTTATTTGAATAATTTGAAAATGCTCTACGTTGATCCGAAAGTAGAATATCACATTCACCATTTTCTAATTTTTGTTTTAATTCATCATGATTTGTAGTGATAATAGATAAATTGATATCTGTATATTTTCGTGAAAACTCTGCAACTGCTTTTTGTAGTTCTTCACCTCCATAAGTAATCAATACACCAATCTTTAAAGCAGTTTCTTTACCAAATGCAATTTTATGTGTTTCTCTCACTAGTCGTCCATAATCTGAAACAAGAATCAAAGACTTCCGATAAAAATGTTCCCCTGCTGGCGTCAATGATATCTTTCGCTTATCGCGATTTAAAAGTTTTACTCCTAGATCTGTTTCTAAAGAATGAATTTGTTGAGAAATTGCAGATTGAGAAATATGACATTTCTCAGCTGCTTCAGTAAATGATCCACACTCAACAATTGATTGAAAATACTGTAACTGTTCTAACATGCTTTTATTATACCTAAAAAGGAAAGAAGCTGTTCCTTCTTTCCTACATAATTTCTTTTAACACTGTATTTTTCAACAATATATAAGCTACAAAAGCTGTAAATATATCCGAAGTTGCCTGTGCAAATATAACACCAGTATACCCAAATAAAGCACGCAACATAAAAATAATCACCGCATAAAATACGCCTTGTCTACCTGCACTCAATATAAGCGCTGGTAAAGGCTTACCACAAGACTGAAACACACAAGTCGATACCATCGTAAATCCAATAAACGGCATACCCAACAAAACTGCTCTTAACATCGGTGCTCCTGTAGCAATCATTGATTCGTCACTCATAAAAATGGAAATCATAAATGGCGCAATCAATGCCAAAATCACTGACATTGCTATAGCTAACCCTAAAACCAAAGTATATGCATACTTCATACAGCCACGCATTCTTTCTTTCAATTTCGCACCATATAAATAACCATATAAAGGCTGTCCACCAAAAGAAAAACCAACCATGATCATTACTACGATCATTGTTATTTTAGACACAATGCCAAAAGCCGCAATCTTTTCATTTCCATAAGGCAACAAGCAATTATTCAATAACATCACACCAATACTCTGCATAATATTTGTGATAGAACTAGGAATACCAATTGCTAAAATATCTTTAACTTCACTAGCAGAAATATGAAACCCTCTCAAGCTCATACTCAACCACTGTGACTTATGACAAATAAACCACACATAAATAATATCTGCACAAACATTCCCAAGAACTGTCGCAATTGCTGCACCAGCAGCCCCCATATTTAACCCAAAAATAAATACAGGATCTAAGATTATATTCATAATGCTGCCAGTAACAGAACCAACCATTGCTGCATTTGCATGTCCTTCCGTGCGCAATAAATTCGTTGGGGCCAAAGCTAAAATCACCAAAGGTGAACCCAAAGCAATCCAAAAATAATAACTAGAAGCCGCAGACATTGTTTCCGCATTGACACCAAGCAAGTGTAAAACTGGATTTTGAAACACTAGCAATACAATTGCCACAAATATGCCAAACACAAAACAGCCATCTAAGCAGAACACAGACAATCGCTTTCCATCTTCATTCTTCTTCATACCAAAAAGTCTAGATATCACAGATGCTCCACCTAAACCAAAAATATCACCCATAGCAATTAATAACGTAAAGATAGGTCCACACAAAGTAACACCCGCTACAATATTCGTATCTCCAGTCTTTGCCACAAAGAACATATCCACCATATTGTAAACAAGTGTTAATACACTAGAAAATACAACAGGCAACGCCAACTTCATATATGCTTTTCCAATTGGCATTTTTTCAAACAATTCATTTTCCATAACATACCTCTCATCTTGAAAATTTTATCAAAAAAGTCTACATTAAAAAGTGACATATGGCACATTATGAAAAAAATAAACAAACAAGAAAAAATCAACAATTACTTAAAACAATTTCATTTAGAATTTTTAAGCACATATCAACTCAACCTCTATTCGTTTGTTTCACATGAACGACTTAGCGAAAAACTCAACCCAAAACAATTTCTCATCTTCCTTGTCTGTGGAACAGTAAAAATCTTTACACCAAGAAGCAACGGCTCATTAAACCAAATCACCCGTTCTAGTGCACCTGTTTGCTTTGGGGATATGGAATTCACAAATCACAATCAACAGAAACAAAATAGAACAAGATACAAAACTCCTTCTCTATCTTTTACATAGTGTTTCCCAAAAATCTATTAACATTGCTGAAATGCACTCAGAAACTACAGATATTGAAAGCCGTGTCCTATATTACATTGACAATGAAGCAAATAATCACGAAATTCATGGCGTTTTGCAACTCTCTCAACACATCAACTGTTCTAGAAGACAGTTACAAAGAATCTTAAAAAAGCTACAAAATGAGAATATAATTATCAAAAAGAAAAAAGGTGTCTATGGAAGAAAGTAACTACTCTGTAATGAGTTTAAATCTATTAACAAGTGGAGCTAGATTACCAGGTAATCCTGCATTCACAAAACGTGTTCATGCAATTCAAAAAATGATACAACAATATCAACCTGATATCATTGGTGTACAAGAACTCACAAAATTCATGTTTCCGTATTTATCTGAGATTCAAAATACATATACCATTTTTGGAGATTCCAGACACGCTTTTCTCAGTGATGAATATTCTTCTATTCTATTTAATAAAAATAGATTTACATTCCTAGAAGGAAAAACATTTTGGCTATCTCCAACTATAAATAAGCCTGGTTCAAAATTCCTTTTTTCACAATTTCCTCGTATTGTGACATACATTTATCTCAAAGACAAACAAACACAACAAACATTTTCTGTTTTCAACACACATCTAGATGCTAATTTTGACTTTGTTCGAGCAAAACAAATCCTAGTTTTAACGAAAATCATTCGCAAATCACAAAAAGGAGATTTTACGATCGTCACAGGAGATTTTAATTGCACGTGTGATTCCAGAGCACTTTTATGCATGCAAAAGACAAAACTTTCTGACTTAATAGAACGTAAATTTGGAACAACATTACGCGGTTCTATAGGTTCTTACCGATTTCATCACTTACCAATTGATCATATTTTCGTATCTCAATCCATCAAACCAATTACTGTTACTAAAATCACAGATTCCTATAACAATATTTTTCCTACAGACCATTATCCTGTATATGTTGAATTCTCTATACTTCAAAATAACGGCACAGAAAATATGACAATCTTGTAACATATTAAAAGCATTAAATTTCATATAAGAGAAAATGCTACAATAATTCACTATTCTCTAAATCCAACCCTTTTTCATGGTATTTATTCAAATCAGACAACACTTTTAATTGCAATGCTTCATCACCTTTTTCTTCAGAAA
>CALBJM010000433.1 GCA_937893225.1 uncultured Erysipelotrichaceae bacterium
GCATACCAATATAAACAAAGCTTTCTAGATTTAATGCTGCACTATCCCCAGCTACAATAACAGATCCAAAGGAATTGATGGCTGATTGAATTGCCATATTGGAAATGCCCCACATACTAGATTGTAAGCCTGTTGGTACACCTACTTTCAATATTGTAAGGATTTGTTCTTTGTTCATACGAATGTCATTTAGATAGAGCTTTGTTTCATCTGTTTCATGCATGAGTGCTTTTGTAACGAGAAATGCAGAAACGATTTCTGAAACTACAGTAGAAATAGCAACACCCATAACAGACATTTTTAGAACGATGACGGTAATTAAATTGAGAATGACATTTAGAACGCCTGAAATCATTAAATATTCTGTTGGTCTTGTGGTATCTCCTTTGGCACGTAAAATGGCAGCACCAAAGTTATAAATCAATAATGGAATTGCACCAATAAAATAAATACGCATATAAAGTGAAGACAAATCAATAATATCACTTGGTGTATTAATGAGAGATAACATAGGTGTTGTTAACAATAATCCAACGATTGTTAAAATGATTCCACCTGTTATTGCAATGAAGTAACTTGTATGCACACCATCTTTGATAAGATGTCGATCTCCTTTACCAATGAGTGAAGCTATTAAAATATTTGCACCAATTGCAATACCATTAAACAAAGATACAATAAGATTTATGATTGCTCCTGTTGCACCAACTGCAGCAAGTGCATGTTGCCCAGAAAATTTACCTACAACTATTGTATCTGCAGCATTTAAACCAATTTGTAAAAGATTACTCAACATCAATGGTATGGCAAATATGAGAATGTTTTTAATTAATGGGCCATGTAACATGTCCATTTCTTTTTTTGTTTTACGCATGTATTGATTATACATCAATCTTTGTTTTCTTTTATGTGTTTCGGTGTACAATTTAATCTATGGCAACAAAAAAACGTAGAAGAAAAAGAAAAATCAATAAGAAACGAGTAGGTATAGTGTTATCGATTGCGTGTTTGGTAATCTTTCTTTTTTCTACGATTGCAATCATTCATAACCAAAAGCAAAGAGAACAAGAAGAAACACCTGTAGAAAGTAATCTTATTGCGAATACGTATGATTGGACAAAGCTTAAGAAAGATGGTTCTTTTCTAACTTATGAAGATGATCAATATACTTCTATGCAAGGTATTGATGTTTCTGCGCATCAAGAATGGATTGATTGGGAAAAGGTAAAAAATGCGGGTGTCCAATTTGCGTACTTACGTGTAGGATATAGAGGCTATGAAACAGGTGTGATTCATAAAGATTCATATTTTGACTATAATATTCAATCTTGCATCAAATATGGCATTCAAGTAGGTGTATATTTTTTCTCGCAAGCAACAACAAAAGAAGAAGCTAGGGAAGAAGCAGAATTCACGTTACGTGAAATCAATAATTACCAGATTGATCTACCTGTTTGTTATGATATAGAAAAAGCAGGAGAAGGGGCAGGAAGAGTTGATCAATTATCTAGTGAGACTTGGACAGAGAATGCGGTAACTTTTCTACATATTATACAAAATGCTGGATATCAGGCTATGAACTACAATAGCTCGAATTTATTAGAGGAATATTTTCAATTAGAATATATGCAAGAATTTGATACTTGGGTAGCACATTACGATACAGAATACCCTAATTATCCATATACATTTCAAATATGGCAATATTCTTGTACAGGACAAGTAGACGGAATTGATGGGGAAGGAACAGACATGGATATCATGTTTGTAAAAAAGGAGAAGACAAATGAGTGAAGTATTACAAGAAAGAAAAGACATGGATTCACAATATATGTGGGATCTATCCACACTATTTGATAGTGATGAAGCATTTGAAGAAGCATTGAAAGCCTCTGAAAAAGAAATTGCTTCGTTAGGAAAATACGAAGGTACATTACATGATGCAAAAGCTATAAAAGTCTTTTTAGATGCAGAAAATGGTGTTATGAGAAAGTTATCTGACTTATTTTGTTATGCGTCTTTAAGAAAGACAGAAGATACAAGAGATTCTTATGCACAAGGTATGTATTCTAAGGCATATGCACAATTGGTTACGATGCAAACGGTTTGTAGTTTTGCTGAACCAGAAATATTAGCAAATGATGAAACTACACTAAAAGATTTCATTAAAGATGAAGTACTCAAAGACTATGCATTTTATCTAGAAAACTTGGTCCGTGCAAAAGTACACACGCTTTCTAGTAAGGAAGAAGCAATTCTTGCATCCCTTGGAGAAGCTTTAAATACACCTGAACAAGCTATGAATGCATTATTATATGCAGATATGCAATTTGATGATGCATTAGATAGTGAAGGTAATCCACATGAAGTTTCAGAGTCTTCCTACATTCTCTTACAAAATTCGAAAGATCGTGTATTACGTAAAAATGCATTTGATTCTTTTTACAAAGAATATAAATTACATAATCATGTATTAACCGCAATTTTTTCAGGGAATGTAAAAACATGTGTTACAGAAGCAAGACTTAGAAATTATGACTCCTCTCGTCAAATGCGTATGGCAAGTGATAACATTCCTGAAAGTGTTTATGACAACTTAATTGACACAGTACATAAAAGAATGAATCTCATGTATCGCTATGTTCGCTTGAGAAAGAGAATCTTAAAGCTAGATGAAGTACACTACTATGATCTCTATGCTCCTTTAACAACAGGTATTCCTGATAAATATACTTATGAACAAGCACAACAAATGGTATTAGATGCGGTTGCTCCACTAGGAGAAGCATATGTACAACGCGTAAAGCAAGCTTATAAAGATAGATGGATCGATGTTTATCCAAATAAAGGAAAAGAAGGCGGTGCTTTTTCTTCGGGTACATATGACTCTAATCCATTCATCAAAACAAACTTTACAGGCACTTTAGAATCGGTATCTACATTAGCACATGAAATGGGCCATTCCCAACACACATGGCTAACAAATCACACACAACCATATCAATATAGCGATTACACAATGTTTGTAGCTGAAGTTGCATCTACGGTTAATGAAAACTTATTGATTGATCAACTCTTAGAAAAAGAACACGAACCAGCAAGAAGACTTGCTTTATTAAATCAATACTTAGAAGGTTTTAAAGGAACAGTATATCGTCAAACAATGTTTGCGGAATTTGAAAAGGAAGCACATGCAATGTGCGAAAGAGGTGAGGCTTTAACTGCAGAAGCATTGAATGCAAAGTATCTCGATTTGATTCATTTGTACTTTGGAGATGAGATGGTCGTAGATGAAGCAGTGAAGTATGAATGGAGCAGAATTCCACATTTCTATATGTTCTTCTATGTATATGTGTATGCTACAGGATATTCTTCTGCGTGTGCAATTTCTGAAAAAATCTTGCATGGTGAAAAAGATGCAGTAAAGAATTATCTAGAATTCTTAAGTATGGGTAGTAGTACATATCCATTAGAAGAATTGAAGCATGCTGAAGTAGATTTAACAACACCAGAGCCTATCGATATCGCATTGGATAAGTTTGAAAGAGTATTGGAAGATGCTGAAAAAACAGCAGATGCATTAGGTTTATAATAAAATGAAAATGAACTACGTAGAAGAATATGCGTAGTTCATTTTTCATTTTCAACGATATTAAGAATACATAGGCATGCGATACCTAAAGCTATACATGTAATTGTTATACAATATTGGAATACATGATTTAAAAAATCATAGCGTAATACCATAAACAAGCCATTTGGTATAGCACAAGAAAGTAGTAGAAAACTTGTTGTGATACCTATTCCATAAATCACACCTAGCTTTTGCGACAGTGTCATTGCTAAAGAAATTAGCAAAGAAATAACAAAAATGTAGTTGCATATAGATAAGCATATCCAAGTATACATATGTATCGTAGAAGTAATACCTAATGCTTGATTCATTGTTTGGTTTGTAAATGTGTATGGATAGTATTTTGTGATTTTATAGTAAAAAAGGCCATATACAATGCAGGATAATAAAATACCAATGATAAAAAAGTGAAGCCATTGATGCACCAAATATTTTACTTTCCCTGTTTTTGTACAATCTATATATCGATATGCATCCTCTTGATAGTATTTGGACATTGTTGAAAAGATTATGCAAACCAAAGGTATAGCAACGAGTAAGAAATGTAGTAAAGAACCTATTGGATTTTTCTTTTCTACTAAATATTCAAGAGAAGTATTATCTACAAAATATTCCACATCAATTTCATGTAGCGCATCGACTTCTGCTTCTACACGTTCTATGTCATCTTTGTGTATACGCGTACTTTCTAAAGAAGATAATTCCTGTGCTTCTTCATCTGTAAGAATACCTTCATTTTGTATCATCTTATTGACAAGTTCATCGGAACGTTGACTGGCTTTTAAGATGTTTTGTTTATCTGATTGTATCTTTTGTAGTAAGGCATCATCAATAGGACCATAGTATTGTTGCACGAATGTTTCATAACTTGCTTCTTGATTGCTTTTAACAACTTTGTAATGTGAAGCATCATAGAAACAATAAGCAAATACAGCTAACACGATAAAGATAGCTTTTCTTTGCAAAAGTATTTCTTTCCATTGATAAGCAGAGAAGAAAGAACTACCAAGACATATACGTTTATCCACAACGGCTTTTTTTAGTTTTGCATACTGAAAGAAATATATACTTAAACCAAATAAAACAATTACTAAAGCGCCACAAACAATAGCGATGAGATATATGTGAGGAATAACATTTCCAAGGAAATAAGATGTAGAATCTGACAATTGTTCCATTGACATAAGTGTGTATAGATTCCATTCTTTGAATATACGTAATACAGAAGCAATAGATACAAATCTTTGCAATAGTAATTCTATAAGCATGAAAATAGTAGAAATGAAAAATGCTAAAGAACTACTTTTCGTAAATGCATAAAAGTATGTATATCCAGCTAATACTACTAAAGCACTGATCAAGCCAATGCTGCTAAATACAACATAGTACGTACCAATTGGCAAAGTAAAAGAAGAAAAATCATATGTGTAGAGTTGTTGAATCGGTGCACTTAAATCTATGCCATTTATATGAAAAAACATTAGATCGATGCTTGTTTTACAAAGATATAGTGAAGTAAGACAGAGTAGTATCATTATGATTTTAGAAAGAAATAATGATTGAAAAGAAGTCCAACAACTACTAAACAAAGGAAATAGAGAACTGTCTATATCTTGTTGTATCAAAATATATATGCAATATAGACCAATTAACACATATATGAAATTCCAATACTTATTCAAAGACGAATATTGTGTAAACAAAATATCATTCATATACACAAATGGTTTTGTTAATAAAGTTTGACAAACTTCTTTTTGTTTTTGTAATTCTTTTTGGCTCGCTTTTGATGAAAACAAAACAGATTGCATTTTATCTTCTGTGTTCTTTAATAAATCTGTGTATGTCGTTGTGTATCTTTGTTTTAAATCTGCACGAAAAGCACCAGGTTCAGAAATGCCATATAGTTTTGCTTGCGTGTAAGAATCTACAGATGTAGAAAAATCTGTTGTATTCAATATAGAAATATCGTTAGACAAATTTCGTACATCTTCTTGTGTAGAAACATATAAACATTGTGCAAAAGAGACTATAAAGAAACTCAGAATAATGAGAATGAAGCTTTTGTTTTTAAAGAGTCGATAAAATTCTGCACGTATCATAAATACTACCCAAGCCAATCTAGGTATACATCATCTAAAGTTGTACTGACTCGCTTACCAATAGGTGTGTCAGAAATGAAGCGTGTATGTAATGTGTGATCAACATATGTTTGATTAATAATTTTTATAGAAGGGTTTAAAGAAAGTAATGTTTGTATATTCTCGTATGATTCATAGACATGTGTATTTTCCATGAGTTTTTGCTGCGGAGAACAGGTGAGAATTTTTCCTTGCTTCATAAATATGATCTGAGAAGCAATAAATTCTACATCAGAAATCACATGTGTAGCTAATAGAATGATTCTATCATTCGAGATAGATGCGATAAGATTACGCAATTTTCTTCTTTCAATAGGATCTAATCCTGCAGTAGGCTCATCCAATAAAAGAATCTTTGGATCATTTAACAAAGCCTGTGCAATCATGACTCTCTGTTTCATACCACCAGATAGTCCTTTGAGAGACCTTTTCCGATAATCAGCTAAGTTAACTTCTGCAAGTAATTTGTTGATACTGTCTTTAGGATGAGAAATCTTTTTTAATGAAGCTATATAGTATAAAAAATCTTCAACAGAAAGATCTAACGTAAGTTGCTGCGTTTGTGGCATATAACCAAGAATCTCTCGATAGGAAGCACCTAATTCTTGCAAGCTTGCACCATTATAAAAAACACTACCTCTATCTGCTTTTAATGAACACGTCAAAATATTGAGCAACGTGGATTTTCCTGCCCCATTTTGTCCTAATAATCCATAGATGCCATTGCCTAATGATAGATTCACATGATCCAAAGCTATAACTTTCCCGTAGCTCTTGCATAGGTCTGCAATGGATAAAGTATTATGATTTGTCATACAATTTCCATAATTTAACTATATATCATTCGAAAAATAAAACAAGAAAATGTGCTTTGTAGCTAAAAAAAATCATAAATTATGCAGAGGTAGACTTATTTATTCAAAAAATGATTAATAATAAAAAATTGAATAGTTTAGAATACGTATAAGAAGAGATGCGATATTATACTAACGTATAATCCGACAAGATATAAAAATGGTATCTGTATTCTTTTTAATGAATGAGAAATGATAAAAGGATAATACATATGAAAAAATCGTTATTAAAAACTATTGTTGCATCTATGATAATAATTCCGTTGTCGTGTTTAAAAGCTAATGCCAGTAGTGCAAATGTTTCTGGTACAAATTTCAATGTAACTGCAACAGCAACACACTCTTATATTTCTTGTTCTGTTACAGGAGCTGCTTCCAATGGTGCACGTGCAACAGTGAATGGATGGGCAGCAGGAGCATTTAATGTAAAATATATTGGTGCTAGAACAGGAAGTTCTTATGTAAATTGGTATATTAGTTCTGTTTCTGGCTATTCTTCATGGTCGTACTGCTATGGGACAGGCTATTTATCAACTGGTCAAATTATTTCCACAGCAAATGCGAATGCATAGAAAGTTATTTCATAGTGCTTCTATTTGCTTGATTGGCTGTGCTCTAGTGCTTTTGACTGGTTGTAGTCAGAAGGTAATGCATCATGCGGATCTTTCAGAAGACACGGTTTTTCCAATCCAACAAGCTTCTTTTTGTACGAATGTATTTGTAGCTGTATCGGATGATGCATTGTATTACCAAATGAAAGGTGGAAAATTATTTGCGTTAGATAAACAAGCCAAGAATATGCAAATTGGTACAATGAATTTTGTCGATGATGAAGAAGTTGGATCGAGCAGAGAGGGAATTCCAGCACCAAAAGGTATTCAGATACTGCTGAAGCTGGTGTTGGAATGCTTTACTTTGATGAAAGAATCATATATGAAAGTCAATATTCTACCGTAGATGGACAAATTCGCTATCGATTAAATGCATATGATCCTATGAATAATCAATATCAAACAATTCTTGAACTGGATTATCAGCCTTCATACTTTACTTTGCAAAAAGGTGTGATTGCAGTAGCAGAAACCATTGTATCAAGTAGAGAAGGTGTTGTTCATTTCTATGATTTAGATGGAAATGAAAAGAAAATTATAAAATTTGGGACAGATGTAGTAAATATAACGAGTAATGGAAAAGATATTGTTGTAAATTGTGATGGAGGCATGTTTGCGATAGATGTGGATACATTAGAACAACGAGAACTTGTACAGAAAGAAAATACCGCATTTGTATATGTACAGGATACTACGTATTCGTATTATTCTATTGATAATGTAGAATTACAAAAAGATGTTCCACAAGTGCATGCTGGTATTATGAATGCTTCAAATGATACAGAATTATTTGGCTTAGAGAATGCAATCATTGATTATTATGATGATGCAAATATTTATGTTACGACACTAGAAAAAGAAGTGAAGTATAGAATTTATGATTGGAATGGAAATTTAGTGAATGAAATCATTCCATCTGCAACATTAGGTGCTTCAGATGGAGCTATTCCAATCGCTTATCATGCAATGGATTATTCCAGCATTGTTCGAGTGTGGAATGGACAACTTATTGGTTATCATTTTCAGGATTCAGAAATAGAATTTTTTTCCTGTAATCTGACAACAGGTGCGTGTAAGTTCCTTGAAACATAAGATACTGGTATATCTTAGATCAACTGATTGATTTTTCGTGGAATACGTCTTTGATGTATTCTGCTTTTATTTTTCCAGAAGTCATATTTTGAATTGTCGTTTCAATGTCTTGGGTGTCAGTTTCAAATAGACATGTGACATTTTCATCATATAGGAAGTCTTTGACCGTTGTGTTTTTACGTAACCAATTTTCCAAAGTGCCAGATAAATCATAGGGATATGTAATGGAATATTGTTGATAAATGACGGTTTCTGTCTTCTCAGCTTCTTGCAAGGCAAGAGAAACAGAGGAAGAATATGCACGAATTAGACCTCCCGCACCGAGTTTGATACCACCAAAATAACGCACGACACATGCGCATACGTTTTCTACACCGCTTTTTAAGATAGCTTCTAACATTGGTACGCCTGCAGTACCTGCTGGTTCTTTATTGTCAGATGAGCGCTGAATCATATTATTTTCACCAACGACATAAGCAGTACATACGTGAGAAGCATCGTTGAATTCTTTACGAATTTGTTCAATAAAGTTTCTTGCTTCTTCTTCACTTTTTATCGGCTTTAAGCAAGTAATAAAAGTGGATTTTTTGATTGTTTGTTCATATCTTGTTTCTTGTTTTAAATGCATAGTTTTATTGTACAATAAAAGTCAGGAAAATATTATGGGAAGAATACATCAATTAGATACACATACTGCCAATATGATTGCGGCAGGTGAAGTTGTTGAAAGACCAATGGGCGTCGTTAAAGAACTTGTAGAAAATGCAATAGATGCAGGGAGTACTGCTATTACGATTTCTATTGATGAAGGTGGCGTTTCAAAAATTACGATTCAAGATAATGGTTGTGGAATGAGTGCAGAAGATGCAGAAATGGCATTTCAACGCCATGCGACGAGTAAGATTCATGGAGAACAGGATTTGTTTTCTATTCATACGCTTGGTTTTCGAGGAGAAGCTTTGCCAAGTATCGCAGCTGTTTCAAAAGTGACATTGATAACAAGCGATGGCAATGATACGACAAAGGTACAAATTGCCTATGGAGAAAAACAAGGTGCTTCTCCATATCCATGTAATCAAGGAACAGAAATTACAGTAGAAGGTTTGTTTTATCACACGCCTGCTAGATTGAAACATATGCGTTCTGCCTCGTATGAGAGTTCTTTGATACAAGATGTTATAGCAAAGTTTGCATTATCCCATCCAGAAATCGCATTTCATTTTATGAATGATGGTAGAGATGCATTTCGTACGAGTGGACAAGGAAATTTATTAGAAGTTGTATTTAATGTTTATGGACGTGCGGCTAGTGAGAATGCAATTCCGGTTGATTTTGAAGATTTTGATTATCATGTAACAGGCTATTTGATAAAGCCTGAAATCACAAGAGCTTCGAACAAAATGATGCATGTATTCTTGAATGGCAGAATGGTACGTACGTATCGTATATATAAAGCTATACAAGATGGGTATGCAGGTTTGATACCTACTGGCAGATATCCATTGTGCGTATTGTCTGTAGAGATGGATTCTCATTTGTTGGATGTCAACGTACATCCTTCTAAATGGGAAGTGCGTATTTCTAAGGAAATACAATTAGAAGTTCTCATAAAAGAGAATGTAAAAAAAGCTCTGCATGTTGAAGAAATTGCACCTGTAGTAG
>CALBJM010000434.1 GCA_937893225.1 uncultured Erysipelotrichaceae bacterium
GAACCTACATAGCCGTCATTGAAGCCTTTTTTGCTTAACTTAATGACATTGGCAAATTGCCATGCTTTTTTAAATCCAATCAAAGTCGCCGCCAGTTACCGCCAAACTTAGCAATTTATCATATTTTTCAACATTTTCTTTACCTTCGATCACTTCCAATAATTTTGCGGATTCGCTTTCTTCTTGCATGACTTCATCAGGACCAATTTCCATGTCAACTTCCCCATCACAATCTGGACATTTACATCGTGGAGCGATTACTCTAGAAAGAAAACGCGTATGACATTTCGTACACTCATAATACCCACATCTTTCGCAACCATCTTCTACATAATACATTGTCATTTCCTCCAATTGTCATACTTATTATAGTCAATATGTATATTCTGTTTGCTGTTTTTTCTAAAAAAATAGGTATACTAGAAGTAACAGATATAGTAAGGCAGGATAATTTTATGTACGATATCATCATAATTGGTGCTGGTATTGTCGGAACGATGCTAGCAAGAGATTTATCAAAGTATCAACTTTCTGTAGCAATTCTAGATAAAGAAAACGATGTAGCTAACGAAACAAGCATGGCCAATAGTGCAATTGTTCATACAGGATATGATCCAGAAGACAATACCCTAAAAGCAAAACTCAATGTAGAAGGTGCAAGAATGTACGAACAATTATGCAAAGACCTATCGTGTGAATATGAAAAGGTTGGTGCTTTTGTTGCGGCTTGTGGCAAACAAGAAGAACAACACTTAGATGTTTTAGCAGAACGTGCAAAACAAAGAAACATACCTTATAAAATCTACACTGGCGAAGAAGCAAGACAATTAGAACCACATTTAGCGGATGGAGTGACAAAAGTGATTGATTTTTATACGACTGCCATTATCTAT
This sequence comes from uncultured Erysipelotrichaceae bacterium, assembly GCA_937893225.1. Lineage (GTDB taxonomy): Bacteria > Bacillota_I > Bacilli_A > Erysipelotrichales > Erysipelotrichaceae > Bulleidia. The sequence continues at coordinate 894 of CALBJM010000434.1, forward strand.
CCTTGGCATGTTGCTTTAGCTGCTTGCGAAGTAGCAGTGAATAATGGTGTAGAATTATATTTACAACATGAAGTGACTTCTATAACAAAATGCAAAGATAGCTTTATTATCCATACAACAAAAGGTGATTTTGAAACACGTATGGTTTTAAATGCGGCAGGTGTGTGGGCTGATAAAATTGATGCGATGGTATCGCATTTGCATTCTTTTACGATGCATCCTAAAAAAGGGGAATATTTTGTGTTTGATAAGGATGCTGATTTTATGAAGCACATTGTTTTTCCTGTTCCAAGTGAAAAAGGAAAAGGGGTCTTGGTCGTTCCAACAGTATATGGAAATACGCTGATTGGTCCAAATGCCGAAGAAAGTGAATATGATACAGGCACGAGTAATGCTGGGTTGACATTTGTGAAGCAAAGTATCGCTAAAACCGTAAAAGATGTTCCATGGTCTAAAGTTATTCGTACATTCGCAGGACTTCGTCCATCTTCAACAAGCAAAGATTTCATTATTGCAGAAGCCAAAGATGCATTAGGATTTGTGAATATAGCTTCGATCGAATCACCAGGACTTGCTTCTTCTCCAGCAATTTCACAATATGTAATACAACACTTTGTTACTAAGAAGTTTGTCATGATTGAAAAGAAAGATGCAATCATGACGCATCAAAAACCAATCGTTCTTTCGGCGTTAACACCTGAAGAAAGAAATGCAAAAATATTAGAAAATCCAAAATACGGAAATATAATTTGTCGATGCGAAACAATCAGCGAAGGAGAAATTGTTGACTGTATTCATTCTACGATTGGTGCACGTAGCGTTAAAGGTGTGAAAAAGCGAGTTCGTCCAGGTATGGGTAGATGTCAAGGTGGATTTTGTGAACCAATGGTAGTTTCTATCCTTGCACGAGAATTAAACATATCGCCATTAGAAGTTGTTTTAGATGATGAAGAATCTAAGATTCTTTTCAAGGAGAATCGCTCATGAAACACTATAAAGCAGTCGTTGTTGGAGGCGGGTGTGCAGGACTGTCTGCCGCAATAACATTGAAAAAACAAGGTATGCAAGACGTTGTTCTCTTAGAAAAAGAACCAGATCTTGGAGGAATCTTGAACCAATGCATTCACAATGGTTTTGGTTTGTTGACATTTCATGAACAATTGTCAGGGCCATCCTATGCACAAAAATATATAGAACAAGCAAAAGCATGTAATGTAGAAATCAAAACACAAACTACGGTTATTTCTATCAGTCAAAATAAAACTATTGCTTATGAAAATCCACAAGAAGGCTACGTTGTGATAGATGCTGATGTGATTATATTGACTGTTGGCTGCTATGAAAGAAATCGTGGTGCTGTACAAATCGATGGTACAAGGTGTTCTGGGATTTTTACTGCAGGCCAAGCACAACGGTATGTGAATATTGATGGATATATGCCTGGAAACCGTGTTTTTATTCTAGGATCTGGAGATATTGGATTGATCATGGCAAGAAGGATGTATCTAGAAGGTGCTGAAGTATTGGGCGTTGCTGAAATTATGCCATATTCGAATGGTTTGCCACGAAATATAAAACAATGCTTAGAAGATTTTCATATTCCGTTATACTTGTCGCATACAGTAACAAAAGTATATGGGAAGCATCGTTTGGAAGCTATTGATGTTTGCCGAGTAGATGAAAATAGACAGCCCATATATGAGGATGTCATGCGTATTCCGTGTGATACATTGTTGTTATCAATTGGTTTGATTCCTGAAAATCATTTGGCGGAAGAAATTGGGATACATATGGATGCACGAACAAGAGGTGCAATTGTGGACGAAAACTTTATGACATCTATTCCAGGCATCTTTGCGGCAGGTAATGGCCTGCATGTGCATGATCTAGCAGACTATGCTGCTAAGCAAGGACAAAAAGCTGCAGAGGGTGCAATTCGCTATATGCAGGAAACAATACAAAGTCCAATGATTCATACGATTGCCGGAAATGGAATTAGCTATGTATTACCACAAGTGATTCACACAAATTGCCATTCTAAAGTGATTGATTTGTATTGCAGGGTAAAGGAACCTATTGAAAATGGAAATATCATCATACGTAATGGTGAAAAAGAGATTCGTCGTATCTACAAAGATCATCTTGTACCTAGCGAAATGGAAATCTTGTCAATTGCTTCAGCAAATATTGGTGAAAATGACATTTGCGTGGAGGTAGAATATGCATAAGGAATTGATTTGTGTAAATTGTCCTAAAGGCTGCAGAATTCATGTGGAGTTTGAAGATAAAAAGATACAAAATATTACGGGTTATTCGTGTGAAAATGGAAAAAAATATGCACAAGAAGAATTGCTATGTCCTATGCGCATATTAACGACAACAGTTCGAATTGAGCAAGCAAATATACGTGTTTTACCAGTGATTACAGATTCACCAATTCCATTAAGCAGAATGAAAGAAGCAATGGAAGAAGTAAAAAAAATAAAGGTACGTGCACCAATTGCAATGAATGATATTCTTGTGTTTCATTTTTTAGGAACAGAAGCGAATCTTGTCGCTTCTAGAAGTGTTGAGAGAGTTTTGGATAATCAATAAAAAAGAAGCTATAACAGTTGAAATTCCTGATGTTCCACTGTTATAGCTATATTTTTTATTCAGAAGATTTTACAGAAGATGAAGATCCAAGTGTTACTTGTACATCCATTTGCTTACCATTTCTTTCAATCGTTAAAGAAATCGTATCTCCAACTTTTTTGTTTCTTAATACTTTTGTTAAATCAGACTGTGCATCGATTTCTTCACCATCTGCAGAAACGATACGGTCATACGCTCTTAAGCCAGCTTTTTCAGCACCACTACCATCTGCAGTACCTGTAATATATAGACCAGGTGTGTAGTTGTAATAACTACTGGAAACTTCTTGTAGATATACACCCAATGTTGGACGATCAATTACTTCACCATATTGCATTAATTCATTTGCAACATCCATTGCTGTATTGATTGGAATGGCAAAGCCAATACCTTCAATCACAGTACCAGAACTTGTTGTACCAGAATCCTTTGCATTGACAATACCAATCAAATTACCATTTCCATCAAACAATCCACCACCAGAGTTGCCTGAGTTGATTTCAGCATTTGTTTGTATTAATTCCATAGATTGGTTATTAATGACCATTTCTCTAGAAGGAGAAGAAATAATACCATCTGTCACTGTGCCACCCAAAGTACCTAATGGGTTACCAATAACGACTGCTGTATCACCAGCTTCTATTTTAGAAGAATCTCCTACAGTAGCAGCAGTCAAATCAGAAGCATCGATCTTGATAACTGCGATATCACTTGTTTCATCTGTACCAACAAGAGTTGCACTATATTCTTTATTATCATATGTCGTAACAGTAATCGTATTTGCACCTTCTACGACATGATTGTTTGTTATGATATACCCATCTTTTGAAATGATTACACCAGAACCAGCGGCTTGAGAAGTGTAGGTTCCTCCAAA
>CALBJM010000435.1 GCA_937893225.1 uncultured Erysipelotrichaceae bacterium
TCCAAAATGCGGAGGCATCATGAAAGGCAATGGACAAAACATTCCTTTCCAAACATTCTTGGGCTTTAATGCAGATAAAGTACCAGATATCGATTTGAACTTCTCTAATGAATATCAATGGCGTGCCCATGAATTTATCAAAGAAGTATTTGGTGCAAACCATGCATTCCGTGCCGGTACGATTGGTACTGTCGCAGATAAGACTGCATATGGATATGTTACTGGCTATTGTGAAAAGATGCATTTAGAAGATATGCGCAGACCTATGAAAGACTATCTTGCCAAAGGTTGTACAAACGTCAAAAGAACAACAGGTCAGCACCCAGGTGGAATCATCATTATTCCTGATGAATATGAAGCTGAAGACTTTACACCTGTACAATTTCCAGCAAACGACCCAACGGCTGCTTGGAAAACAACGCACTACGACTTCCACGATATTCATGATAATGTCTTGAAGTTTGATATTTTAGGACATGTAGATCCTACAGCAATCCGTATGTTGCAAAGAATTGGAACGGTAAAGCCATTGGACATTCCTATGAATGATCCTGAAACACTTTCTTTATTCCACTCGGATGATGCTTTACATGCAGATCCTAGAATCTATAAAAAAGAAAATGGCGCACTTGGTTTACCGGAATTTGGTACAAAGATCACGCGACGCGTTCTTGAAGAAACCAAGCCAGGTACTTTTGCGGAACTTGTTATGATTTCTGGATTAACACATGGAACAGATGTATGGGCAGGCAATGCCCAATCCCTTGTAGAACAAGGTCATCCTTTGAGTGAATGTATTGCATGTCGTGATGATATCATGACATATCTCTTGGAAAAAAAGCTAAAACCATTAGATGCATTTAAAATCATGGAATCCGTTCGTAAAGGCAAAGGCCTTACACCAGAATGGGAAGAAGAAATGAAATCTCACAATGTACCGGATTGGTATATTGAATCGTGTAAAAAAATCAAATACATGTTCCCTAAAGCACATGCGGTAGCCTACGTTATGATGGCTGTACGTATTGCTTGGTATAAGGTCCATGAACCACAGAACTTCTATATTCAATTCTTTACACACCGTTGTGATGCTTATGAAATTGAAACGATGGCAAAGGGCATCGAGGCAGTACGTGTAAGAATGAAAGACATACAAGATAGACTCAATGATCGCAATACGATCAATCCTGTATCTAATAAAGAAAAAGCACTATACGATACACTAGAAGTTGTAGAAGAACTCTATGCACGTGGCTATCGTATTTCCAATGTTGATTTGTATAAATCTTATGCTACGGAATTTAGAAGTGATCCAAGTGACATCAAAACGATCATTCCTCCATTTACAGTTATAGATGGACTTGGCGCAAACGTAGCACGTTCAATCGAACAAGCAAGGAATCAAGCTGAATTCTTAAGTAAAGAAGACCTTGAAAAACGCACGCAATTATCTGGAACGATGATTAAGAAACTTGACGGCATGGGCGTATTAGAAGGCTTGCAGGACCGTAATCAACTATCCTTGTTTTAGGACAATATAGTAAAAATGTATCTTTGATGGCTTGACAGTTTTGTTATAATGTTTTTTATAAGGAGGACAAATAAATGATCGTTGTATATACTTCCCCTGGCTGTGCTTCATGTAGAAAAGTGAAACAGTGGCTCAAAGATAGAAATCTTCCTTTTATTGAAAAAAATATATTTAAGACACTTTTAAACGACAATGAAATCAAACATTTATTGATGCGCAGTGAAAATGGCACAGACGATATTATTTCTAAAAGAAGTAAGATCATTCAAGAATCCAACATTGATATTGATTCTATGAAGACAGATGAACTCATCCACTTCATCAAAACAAATCCAAGTGTACTCAAAAGACCAATCATTTTGAATGAATCTAACTTTCAAGTAGGCTATGATGAAGAAGAAATAGGCGTATTTGTACCAAAGGAATTGCGCAGCATTGCAGAACATGTTTGTAATGTAGAGTGTCCAAATTATAAAACATGTGGTGAAGTCCATAAAGAAGGAGCATAAGCTCCTTTTTTCGTGTATAATGTTCGGTATGAAAAAAGTATTAGTAGGATTAAGCGGTGGTGTAGATTCCGCTATTGCAGCATATTTATTATCTCAACAAGGATACGATGTTACATGTGCATTTATGCGTAATTGGGACTCGATGGCAAATGATGATTTTGAAGGAAATCCAACGATCAATGATGCAGTTTGCCCGCAAGAAGCCGATTACAATGATGCAAAAGACGTCGCAGACAAATTAGGTCTACCTCTATTAAGAATCGATTTTATCAAAGAATATTGGGACGAAGTCTTTAAAACGTTCTTAGAAGAGTACAAACGTGGCAGAACACCTAACCCAGATATTCTCTGCAATCGCTATATCAAATTTGATTCTTTCATGAAGTTTGCACAAAGCAAAGGATTTGATACGGTTGCAACGGGCCATTATGCAAAACTTGGTGAAGAAAATGGTGTACATGTTTTACAAAAAGCAGATGATAGAAACAAGGACCAATCCTATTTTTTAACAGAAATCAAAAGAGAAGTATTGGACCATGTATTGTTCCCACTTGGTTCTGTCGATAAACCAACGGTACGTAAGATTGCGGAAGAATTAGACCTTTCTATAGCAAAAAAGAAAGACTCTACAGGCATATGCTTTATTGGAGAAAGAAATTTCCGTCAATTCTTGTCCAATTATCTACCAATGAAGCCAGGCAAGATCATCAATATCTCTAGCCATGAAGTCGTAGGCACACATAAAGGTGTCATGTATTATACGGTTGGTCAAAGAAAAGGCTTAGATATTGGCGGTATTGGACCATTCTTTGTCATTGGCAAAGATGTAGAAAAAAATGAACTTTATGTTACAGATGAAGCTCATCAAGACTGGTTGTATTCCGATGCTTGTACCATTATTGATGTTAATTGGCTTGCTGATCGTCAATTGCCTTTGCTGTGCAATGCAAAGTTTCGTTACAGACAACAAGACAATCCTATTACATTGGAAGCTAATGCAGATGGTACATTGACTGCACGCTTTCCAGAACGCATTCGTTCTGTTACACCAGGACAAGAAGCTGTGATATATGATGGAGACACAGTGATATGTGGTGGTAAGATCGATGTTGTGTATCGTGATAACAAAGATCTTATGAAGGAAATCCTTGCCAATGTCCAAAAATAATACTTTAACAAGAGGAAAGGCAATTGCTTTTCTTCTCTTCTATTTTTTGGGCTATTTGACATTGTATCAATGTTTTCTAGAACCTTATATTTATATAAAATTCGGAAATACGATACGCTTTGTTGCGGATATTGTGTTGGAAACAAGCTTGATCATGTTGTTTATAGGCATTGCATGGAAGTACTATATATGTCAACATCAAATCTTTCAGCAAAATACCAAAAGAAATTGGCAGCTTGTGTGTGGAAGCCTTGTTTGTTTATTGTTGACAAATATTTTACTTTCCGATTTTATCAGCATGTTTTTTCCTCATACAGTAGCAGACAATCAAGCAGGCAATGATGCTTTGCTGCAAGTAAATACATTGTATTTTATTTTTAGTTCTGCGATATTTGCTCCAGTAATAGAAGAAACGGTTTTTCGTGGTTGTATATTTGCAAAAGTTCGTCAAAAACATGGCTTTATCGTT
>CALBJM010000436.1 GCA_937893225.1 uncultured Erysipelotrichaceae bacterium
CATCGATTCCAACAATCGATAAACCAGCTTGCCAATATTGGTGTTCATATTGATTATCACAGTGTTTCGTTATCTTCTTCATCTGCATGCTCCAAAGACAGTCTTCCGTATTTTCCGTGTCTTAAGTCTGTTAAAAAAGCTTCTGCTGCACGTTTTGTGTCTAGTTTCTCTTCCGATAATTTAAAATGTCTTTTTTCAGCAATCACTTTTAACATACCATTCGGATTTACATCACTACATTCATAGTAAGTCTCTAATAAACCCGGATATAAGTCTTGGATAATGTGGATTGCATCCATCGCAATCATTTTTTTATCAAGAATATCATCATTGATAGAACCAAGTGCTGCTAAAATAGAGCCCGTTTTTTCATCTTCAAATTTTGGCCATAAAACGCCTGGTGTATCCAACAAATCAAGTTCTTTATCTGCGTGCAACCAAACCAAAGACCTAGTTACACCTGCTTTTTCAGCAGCTTTTAATGCATTCTTCCCAGCAATACGATTAATCATGGTTGATTTCCCAACATTTGGAATACCTGCCGCCATAGCACGAACAGCACGTGGATGGATTCCTCTAGCACGTTGTTTTTCACGTTTTTCTTCCATAACTTTCAAAGCTTCACGGATGATCTTTTTTCCACAATTTGGATCTTTCATCAAATCAACTGCCATACAAGACACATTTTCACACTTTAATTTTTCTAGCCACTTTTCTGTTTCTTTCGGATCAGCTTGATCCATTTTCGATAATACAATCAATCTTGGCTTATTTTGCGCCATCTGCAAAAGCATTGGATTTCTACTTGATTCTGGCATACGCGCATCACGTAGTTCAATGATCATATCTACTGCTTTTAGCTTTTCAAGCATACCACGCTTTGCTTTTTCCATATGTCCTGGATACCATTGTACTTTTACCATTGTGATTCTCCTCTCTTAAAAAAAATAAAACCCCTGTAATTTACAGGAGTAAGTTTACCATGTTTCTGTACCAAATTCACTCAAAGGCCAAGCAATAAATATTCCCTTTGATTTAATGTTTTCCTTTTTAAATGGTCCATAATATCTAGAATCTGAAGAATGCGGGCGATTATCCCCTAAACAATAGTATTCATCATCTGATAATGTAATTTCCGATACATCTGGCATCCATCCAGATCCATAAGACTCAACATAGTCTTGGTCTAAGAAAGGTTCTTCCATTGCTTCACCATTAATGTAAAGTTGCCCATTAGCATAAGAAACAGTTTCACCAGGCAAACCAATAACACGCTTGACGATATATTCATTTTTTTCTGGTATATAAATAATGACGATGTCAAATCTTTGAATACTGCCAATGTTATAACCCAATGTATTTGAAACACCCATAGATTGATCTTTCAATGTTGGATACATTGAATTTCCCTTTACTTGTATTGGACGAACAATAAAATTCGTGATAACAAATACAACTGCCATGCAAATAACAAGGTCCTTCAAAAAATCAAGAACTTCCGAAGCTGCAGAAGAATCCTTATCTGGTTCTTTCTTTGTTTGTTTTTCTGAATGTTTTTCTTCTACACCAGGATTTGTCAATCTTTCAAATACTTGCGTTTCACTTAAAGTTTCTTTTTTATTCTTTTCCATAAACGAAAATATTATACACCAAAAAAGAGAAAGCAAACATTGCTTTCTCTTAAGAATCTTATCGACGATCTTCCTTGATACGTGCGTTCTTAGCAGATCTACCCTTGAGGTATGAAAGATTAGCTCTTCTTACCTTACCATAACGAACTACTTCGATTTTTTCGATGATTGGGGAATGAACAGGGAATGTTCTTTGTACACCTACACCAGAAGAAATCTTACGAACTGTGAAAGTAGCACCAATGCCACCATTAGAACGATCAACAACTACACCTTCGAATACCTGGATACGTGTCTTGTTACCTTCCTTGATACGTACGTGAACCTTAACAGAATCACCAGATTTGAATTCTGGGATATCGTTACGTAACTGATTCTTAGTAATCTTGTCAACTAAACTTAAATCCATTTTCTTTTCTCCTTTTACATTATATCGAATGATCATTTGTTCATAACTTATAGCCAGCGGAACAATGATGCGCAATCGCGCTAAAAGATAATACCATATTCAAGTATATATCGCAATATCAAATCCACCCAAAATGCTGGCAAGCTTTTGCAATACCATCATCTACATTTCGTGCTGTTATATAATTTGCTTTTTGTTTCAATTCTTCTTTTGCATTTCCCATCGCAATAGATGTCCACTTTTTATCAAACATCACTAAATCATTGACATCATCCCCAAAAACAACCACATCTTCTAATGGTGCATTCAGAAATTGCATCATACGTATAATACCATCTTTCTTTGCATCATATTGATATACAACATAATCTTTACTCATTCTTAATCTACCTAATTGATTGATCCACGAGAGTTGATTTTCCATTGACTTTGTATACGCAAGGTACATTTTTACAATTCTAGGCAAAGTATGATAATCGAAAGTTGGATCATAATGGTAGGTCGTTAATTCCTTGCGCAATCCTGCTGTTTCAAGAAATCGATAATCTTTCATCCATACACTATCATTATCCTCTGTAGCGATTAACCATCCTATATGATTTCTATCAGCTTGTTCTAATATTTGGATTGCTGGAATGCGTGGTAATGGTTGAAAATCAATGATTTTATCATGCATCACTAGACACCCTCCTCCATTACAAACAACATTGTGTATATCTATTTGTTTTGTAAAAGAAATTGCTTTGTAATGTGCTCTTCCTGTAGCTATAGATACAAAGTGTCCATTGGCTTGCAATTGGTGAAGGGTTTGTTTAGCAGAGGGTACAATTTGATGCGTTGCATCATCTGTCAGTGTTCCATCAATATCAAAGAAAAAATATTTTTTATCCATGGATAATTTCCTTTCTACATTGCGCATATGTACCAATCATCTTAGCATGTATCGCAAAATCAAAACGATCCACATCAACACATAAAGCAAAATCTGCTTCTGGGAATACGTCTTGTTGTGTCGAATCAAAAAATTTCTTTCCTTCAGTGTAACGTAATGCATCGGCTTGTTCTTGTATATCTTTGAACTCTTCACCTTTCAAAAGAGAGGCAATATATTGTGCACATAACGTATCTTCTTCTGTTTCCTTGCCTTCCCATCCCATACATACAAGACTAACAGTATCTGTTTTCGTTTGTAAGATAGCTTCTGCTGTAGCCTTTGCATTCACTAATGAAGCAACAAATACGTCTTTAGCGTGTATAGCATTTTGAATACCTAGTGTTCCATTTGTTGTAGAGTGTACTATCGTTTTTCCAAAAAAATCTTTTTGATAAATACTAGAAGGAGAATTCCCATATGCAAATCCTGGCAAGATTTTTCCATGTCTTTCCCCTATTAAAATACGTGTATTATCTTCCTCTTTCATTTTTTCTGCTAACGTTTTATCATATACTGCATAAATTTCTTTTGCACCTTGTGCAAATAAATATGCTTCTACAGTAAAAGCACGAAAAACATCAATAATTACTGCAGTTCCTTTTGCTTTTCTAGCACCTTCAGCTAGTTGTAAAATTTCTACATTCATTTCAGTACTCCCAGAAAAATTATATCGCTAATATCTTGCTAAGCAACGCATTTCGTCGTATATTCATAGAAAGAGAGTGCATATGGCAAATACAGAGAAATATTATTATCCATTTAGTTACACACATCACTATGCTTATGTAGTAGCGTTTTATGGTTCAAATGATCCTATCATTGTCAAAGGACCTTTGATTATGAAAACGTATTACAAGAGTTCTGATCGAAAGGAAATAGATGTAAAGCATACTTCTGCTTATTTCATGGATGAATTATTTTATGAAACAAATAAGGTCATACGTGAACAATTACATGATCCATATAACGGAAAACGAGAATTGATTGAATTATCATTACCC
>CALBJM010000437.1 GCA_937893225.1 uncultured Erysipelotrichaceae bacterium
GATGGGATATCTTTAATTATTTCGTGTGTCTACTTCAGTGGGATTGTATCAAAATCTCATAAAGCTTTAAAAGACTTATTATTCCGTTTCTGTTGTTCCTTCTTCTGACGGTTGTTCAGGTTCAGAAGGTGTTTCAGGTTCTGTTGGCTGTTCTGGTGACTCTGGTTGTGTTGGCTCGACCGTTGGAGCTACTGTTGGTTCTGGTGTAGGAGCAACTGTTGGCTCAGCTGTTTGAACAAACTCAGCAGGAGTTGAGGTCGGCTCAGCTGTTTCAACTTCCTCAACTGGTTTTCCACTATCCGTAATACGTGCTTCATCGTACGTTTCTTGAGAAACAGGATCAGGTGTATACGTATTGGCTGAAGACCAGTTAACCGCAGTTGGTTGACTTGGTGTTTCTTCCAAGTTCAAATTTCTCTTGATTGCATTTGCACAATCCTGAATTGAACCATTATACAATCTATAAATCCATAGATTCATCTGTAAACTTGAATTCCACAAATCTGCAGCATATCCATATACTCTAGAAGACTCAAAATCAAACAAACCAGAAATACTATTTGCGTCATAATATCTCTTAGCTTTCTGCAGCGCATAGTTAATAAAACCAGTCATTTGATTAACTGTAAAGTTTGTTTTAATGTTATTTCCAGCAGCATCTAAAATATTTAAGAACATGTTAGGATCCTTAGAAGACATAACCTTAGAAATAATTTGCTCAATAACTTCTTGTTGATGGCGTTGTCTAGCAAAGTCACCATCAGGGAAAGCATATCTTTCCCGAACAAAACCTAAAGTCTGTTGACCATTTAGATGTTGATTTTTCCCAGCATTTAGAGGAAGCACAACTAATGCATCCTTTTCAACATCCCAGCATTGTGCATTAAAGCTAACATCAATATCAACATCTACCCCGCCAACTGCATCTACAACTTGGATAACCGATGCAAAGTTAAACTCAATCGTATAGTCAATATCAATACCCATCAAGTTTTCTACTGTTTTAACCATGCAATCTTCACTTGCCGCATGTGCTGAATTGATCTTGTCCGATGAACCATAACAAGCAATTGGCACATAGGAGTCACGGGCAATGGATGTCATTGTTACTTTCATAGAAACTGGGTTTACAGACATCAAAATGATAGAATCTGCAAGGCCTTCATTTTCACCTGTCACCAATACAGTAAATGGTTCCTTTGTAATATCTTTGTCTGCACCAGATGTTGCAGTAGATGTCACTGTATCAGAGAAATCTAAAATTGATTGTGTATCTGGAAGATATGCAGCTAAGTTTTCATCTTCACTAAACTGTGATTGGTAAGAAACTGGTAATACTGCACAATCTACATTTCCAGAAATCAAATTGGATAGAAGATCTGTATATCCAGTACTTTCAACATATTCTACAGAAACACCTTCTGATTCTAATTTCTTCTTTGCAATTTCTGCTGTATTTGTACCAGAAGAAATACCAACTTTTCTACCCTCAAGATCTTTTACATCTGTAATAGGATCTCCACTTGTACCACTATAAATAACTAAACTTGCGGAAACATCCTCTTCTTTTGTATCACCTGTAATCTTATCTACATTCTTATTGACTCTGCTTAAAGCATAGAAACCATAGCCGCCTACACCTACAAACAAAGACAATACAACAATTGACATAACAAATAGATAAATCATCTTTGTGCGTATCATTAAGATAACAAGCAAATCAAGGAGAACTAAAGCTACGAGCACGCCAATATTGATTATCAAAAAGATACTTTGTGAAATAGATGCAAACTTTGTAATATTGAACATAATATATGTTACAAGAACATTCATCACAATTGTGATAATTGTGACTATAATGTTCAATACTGTGGTATCTTTTTTAAAGGCACCCTTTTTAGGCTTCTTTTTCTTTTTTTCATCTGAATTTTTAGGATTATGAATAACTGGTGGAACATTCCCATTACCACCACCATTAGTGTTTATATTCAATTTCACAGTGCTTTCATTCTTCGAAGATGCATCATCTTCGACATGTTCTGGAACATCAAATAAAAATGGTTCATTTTTATCATCAGTACCCATATGTGTATGAAAAGATGGTAATGTCGCTGATTTATCTTCATCACTTACAGGATTATTTTGAAAATGTTCAAAGGAAGGCATCACATTTGATGCATTATTATGAGAGCTTAATTCCTCTGGCATATCCGGGAAATTAGGTTCTTTCTTAGATTGGAAAGAAGGAATATCTGTTGTATGTCTTGAATTACTATCCATTTTAGGTAATTCTGCAGTAGAATCTAAATCGATATCATCAAAAGGATTTCGCATTACTCAATACCTCCAATTTCCCATCTACCATTGTTATTTACAACATGGAACACTGCACTATTCTGTAAGTCAGACGTGCTCATCTTTGTATCAGATTCATATGTCCATGATGCATTCACATCTATACAAGACAAATTATCTGAAACATCTTCACTATTTTCATTCTTATAAGAAACTGTATATTCACCAGCAGTAGTACCATTGATTATTACATCTTTAACTTGAATTAAATTGTCTCTACCATCTTGTGTAATATATAGATCCATATCTTTATAGAAGTTATATAAAGTATATGTTTCAAAATCCGATTGCTTAGGCGTATAGATATATTGCATACCACCTATATCATAGTTACCGTCTTTATTTGTCCAAGTATAATATTGGCAAATAAAATTCTTAACTACTTCTTGTGCAATAGCTTCATCTCCACTTACTTCAGTGCCATCATCATTTTTAATTGATTTACCTTCTAACGCACTATTCAATTCTTTAAAATATTTTTTATTAATATCCGTTGGATTATTTCCAATAGAATATTGATCATTAGAATATTCATTATCTGCTTTTTCTGTAGCAACTGTATCTCCTTCTCCACCTTTAGAAGAAGCAACGCGATAAATATTAAATCCAAAAGCGCAAGCAATTCCCACGCAAGCCACAATAAGTATGAGTGATAAAATACCATTCACTTTAATCTTTTTCTTTTTATTGTTTTTCATATACCCTTCCTTCATATAAAAAAGTATCCGTAATATTCTACCACAACGGATACCTTGATGAAAGAATGTGTGTTATTTCACACATTTCACAAATTATTTAGCTGTAATAATACGAATGATTTTCTGATTATCCGCATCTCCTTTTTCAACTAAATCTGTTAATGCAGATATTTTTTGATTCACTTCATTCATACTAATGTCTTCTGGTTCTGCAACAAATATTAAATTATTCGCCGTTTTTTTAGAATTTTTAGGATCAACCAACAATTCTTCATATAGTTTTTCACCTGGTCTTAATCCAGTAAATTCAATTTTGATATCTTCATCTGGAATCAATCCAGAAAGCTGAATCAAGTTTCTTGCCAAATCCACAATTTTTACAGGTTTACCCATATCTAAGATAAAGATTTCCCCTGTCTTAGCATAAGAACCAGCTTGTAAAACAAGTTGCGCAGCTTCTGGAATCGTCATAAAGTAACGAATGATATTCGGATCTGTGACTGTTACAGGTCCACCAGTTTCAATCTGTTTTTCAAATAATGGAATAACCGACCCATTGGAACCTAGTACATTACCAAAACGCACTGCACATAATTTTGTTACACCATTATTCTTATAGCCTTCAACAACCAACTCGCACATACGCTTTGTAGCACCCATAACATTGGTAGTACGAACTGCTTTATCTGTTGAAATCATAACAAACTTATCAACATAATTCATGATACAACACTCAATCACATTCTTTGTACCAAGAACATTATTTTTGATTGCTTCTAAAGGACTACTCTCTACAAGAGGCACATGCTTATGTGCTGCAGCATGGAACACAACATTTGGATGATATTTTTTCATGATTTCATCTACACGTTCTTTATCACGCACAGACCCAATCAAGCACACAACATCAGTCACGGTTTGATCAATGCCATGTCTTCTATCAATGTTGATTTCTTGTTGCAAATCATACATGTTATTTTCATAAATATCTAACAATACCAATCTCTTAGGTGTAAACTGCATAATTTGTCTAACAAGCTCAGAACCAATAGAACCACCAGCACCTGTAACCATTACAGTTTTACCAGTCAGATATCCACCTATTTCTTCACTATTTAAATGCAATTCACCTCTACCAAGAAGGTCATTGATATTTACATTTCTAACAGAAGCTCTTTCATTAGCATTATCTTGTAATTCAAAAGAAACAATTCTTGTACGCAGATTTAATTGTCTGCATCTTTCAATCATTGCCTTTAAATCTTCTTTAGAAATATTCTTAATGGCAATATATGCCGTATCAATATTATATTGTTCTACAATACGCGGCATATCTTCATCTGTTCCTAGAACAACTACACCTGCTAATCTTTTTTTGACTTTTTTCTTATTCTTATCAATAAATCCAATGATTCTTGTATCGTAATGATTTGAATAAGATATCTCTTTCATAGCAGTAACACCAGATGTACCGGCCCCTAAAATGACAGCTCTATGACTTTTATGTCTTTGTGAAGAATCTTGACGAATAATTCTATAAATCAATCGAATGGCTAACATCAACAACAGTTGAATCATACCAGCAATTACAGGCAATGAACGAACATACCACGGTGTCTTAAAAGATAAAATCACAAACCACCATACGATATTACCTACAAAAACAGCAGCACCAACTCGTAAAGCTTCATCCACAGAAATAAACATCCACAAAGACTTATTTAACTGAAAGCCCAATATACTCAATAAGTTCATCAAAACTGGCCATATCATATACGTCCACAATGCTTGTTCTTCTAATAAATACGAAGATTTACCAAAGTCAGTACGCACATAATATGCAAACCAATATGAGAAAATAACAATTGAAGTATCTACAATTGCCATTAATATCTCTCTATGTTTACTAATCCACCGATAAAATTTTTGCATAAATAAAACACTGATAACTCAGTTATCAGTGTTATTATACTATACATATATTTTTCTCACAAAAAATTATCTGAATTTTTAATGAATAAATCATATTACTAATAAT
Organism: uncultured Erysipelotrichaceae bacterium; assembly: GCA_937893225.1. GTDB lineage: Bacteria > Bacillota_I > Bacilli_A > Erysipelotrichales > Erysipelotrichaceae > Bulleidia. The sequence continues at coordinate 5,092 of CALBJM010000437.1, forward strand.
TGCTTTTAATAACAGAAATTATTCAAAATACACAAACAACATTCTATCTTTACCATTCATGTCTTTTAGAATCTCATATTTACAGCCTGGTAGTTCTTCTTCTACTAAGCGAGACATTCTTTCTCTTTGGTCCCAACCCATTTCAAATGCCATGAATGCTCTATCTTTCAGAACTTTTTTACAATCTTTAAAGATTTGTCTATAAAATTTCAAACCATCTTCACCACCAAATAAGGCAACATGTGGCTCAAAATCTACAACACTCTTTTCCATCACTTCTTCACTTGGGATATATGGTGGATTTGAAACTAAAACATCTAATTTTGCACCTTTATCGATTAGCGGTTGCAACATATCCCCTGTCACAAATTCAATATTTGCTTCATTATTTTCTGCGTTTTTTCTCGCCGTTGCAACAGCCTCTTCAGAAATATCTGTAGCCATCATATGCACTTTTGCCTCTTCTTTAGCAAGCACAATTGCAATAGCCCCACTACCCGTACCAACATCAGCACAATGAATTTCATTTTGATTGATAAACCATTCATCCATTCTAGCTAATATATTGGCACAAAGTTCTTCAGTTTCTGGACGAGGAATTAATACATCTTCATTCACAATCATCTTGTATCCATAAAACCAAGAATAGCCTAATACATGTTCCATTGGTTCATAGTTCAAGATTCTTGCCATACCTTTGTTAAATTCTTCTTCCAAATCTGATGGCATTTCTTCTTCATAATGCAGATACAAATCATATCTTTCCCTTTGAGACAATTCCGTTAAATACGCCATGACTGTCTCAGGTGGCACATCTCTTGCTTCACACTTTTTTTCAAATGCTTTTACACTCTTAGAAAAAGTTGTCATCCTTCTACCTCCAACTTCTTCCTTTCTTCTTCTGCCTGCAAAGCATCAATCACTTCCTGCAGCTTTCCTTCCATGATTTGATCAAGATGATTGACAGAAAAATGAATTCTATGATCCGTCACTCTATTCTGAGGATAGTTGTATGTACGAATCTTTTCACTTCTATCTCCAGTTCCAATCTTAGCACGTCTTTCTTTACCTGCAGCTTCTTCCTTTTCTCTTTGCATTTCTTCATATACTCTTGCACGAATAATACGAATTGCTGTTTCTCTATTTTCAATCTGCGATCTACCTTCTTGGCAGTTTACAGTAATACCTGTAGGAACATGTACTACACGCACAGCACTATCTGTCTTATTGATATGCTGGCCACCAGCACCGGATGCTCTATGTGTTTCAAATGTACATTCACTTAAATCTAAATCAAAATCTTCTTCTTCAATTTCTGGCTGACACAAAACAGTTGCTGTAGAAGTATGAATTCTTCCCTGTGTTTCTGTCTTAGGTACACGCTGTACACGATGTACACCACTCTCCCACTTCAAAGCCTTATATACATCTGTTCCTTTAATAGAAAATACGATTTGTGAAAAACCACCAGCCTCGCTCACGGAAGCTTCCATAACTTGCACTTTCCAACCATTACTTTCTGCATAGCGTGTATACATTCTATACAAATCACCAGCGAAGATGTTGCCTTCATCTCCACCAGCACCACCTCTAATTTCCATGATGACATCATTTCCATCTTCAGGATCTCTAGGAATCAACATTTTTTGAATTTTTTCTAGAAGTTCTTCACGCGCTGGTACACATTCTTCTCTTTCAATTTCTGCCATTTCGCGCATTTCTGCATCTTCTTCTGTCAACATCTCATCTGCTTGTGCTATTCTACTATCCAATTCTTGTAATTCATGCCAAGCTTCTACACTACCACTCAATCTCGCTTGTTCTTTGGATAATTTCGTAATTTTCTTAGGATCTGAAATTACTTCATCACTAATTAATTGATTACTAATTTCATTATATTGCTTTTCTATTTCTTGTAACTTTTCTCTAACTGCGTCCATCTATCATTCCTCATTCAAATCAGTATACTCATCTTTTGTACGAATCAGTTGCTTTAATCTACGAATAGCTTTTCCTTCGATTTGTCTAACTCTTTCTTTTGTTACGCCATATATTTTACCAACTTCATCAAGCGTTTTCACATCACCTGTACCATCTAGACCAAATCGCATACGCACGATTTCTTCTTCTCTTTCTGGTAATTCTTTTAATATTTTATCGACTTGTTCTTTCAATACTTCACTTTGGAAAGCATCTTCCGGTCCTTTGATTGAATCATCTTTGATAAAATCACCTAAAGTCGTATCATCTTCATCCCCAGTAGGAGATTCTAGTGAAACCGTATCCATAGAAACCGTCAACAAATCTTGCACCTTTGCAGCATCCATTCCTGGAATCTTTGCGGCAATTTCATCAGGACTTGGCTCACGATTCAATTCTTGCAGCAATTCCCTTTGTATTTTCTTGATCTTATAAATCTGTTCTGTTGTATGTACTGGAATACGGATATCTCTACTCTGATCTGCAATAGCACGTGTCATACTCTGTCTGATCCACCAAGTAGCATATGTCGAAAAACGAAACCCTTTCTCTGGATCAAACTTCTCCACAGCACGCATCAACCCCATATTACCTTCTTGAATCAAATCTTGGTATGACAATCCTCTATTCACATAGTTTCTTGCCATTGCCACAACAAGCCTCAAATTTGCATTGATCATTTGCTCTTTAGCATCTTTATCCCCTTGTGCAGCTCTTCTACCAATTTCAATTTCTTCTTCCGGTGTCAATCTCTTTACAGCACCAATTTCCTGCAAATAAGCTTTCATGGAATCAGAAGACTTCTTCTGCTCAATTACATTTTCTTCTGTTTCTTCGGAATCATCTTGTTCTTCTTCCGCTTCTTCCTCTTCTGATTCTTCTTCAAAATTCACTTCTTCTGTATCTAGTAATATGTCATCACTATCTTGTATCCAATTAAATAATTCTTCTTGTTCATCTTCACTCAAGTGATTCTTCACCGCAACATCCATTACTTCTTTTTCACTAATGCTATTGCCATTCTTAGCTTTCTTCAATAAGAACTCTTTAATTTCACTCAAATTCATTTTCTTTTCAGGCATATATCATCCCTCCAATAAACCACTTTTATGGTTATAAGATTATAACATGTAATTCATCCAGCAATAGGATTCTTATCTCACTAGGCTATTCAAAACAAATGACATTCTTGAATATACTTTGCTACAAACAAATCACCCACTATGATTAGCATATACATAAACAAAAATGTTCTTTTTCCAGAAACAAATAAAGACGGAGAAAAACCCAATACAACTCTAGACATCAAAGCTGCACACATCATTAGAGAAACAATTAAGAACACATTTTTAGAAGCCAAACGATACAACATAGCCAATAGTAAAATAACAACCAAAATAAACATCCCAAAATACAATGTTGAATATCCTGTTACTAAATGCTCATTTACTGATAAAAAGCTCTGCATAAACTGAATGACTGCACTATCTGGATATAATTCTGAAATCAAAAACATCCACAAAAAACCTATTGCACTACCAATACCTATACTTAAATAATCCCTTTTCTTCCAAGCAATCAATAACAATTCAAGTAAAAACACTACCAAAACATATGAAGGTTTAGAAATCACCCACGAAAAAGTTGACAGCACCCCTAGATACACTTTATCTATTAATCCAAAATGCGCAAATGCAGGATAGCTATCACTTATATCAACCAAAACCCTTTCTGCATTTCCTGGACATACCATATGAAATACTAATGTACCTGCAGAAAGCAATAAGACAACAACATAATTCCAATTGACTTTCTTAAATTTCCAAAAACTATACCCTAGTAAAACAAAGGAAAAACCACACAACAAAGCGCTCATTTGTTCTTGATTTCCTGCTATCAATATTGCCGGAATACAGAGTAAAATATACTTCTTATTGAAACGATCATTCTGTAAACAATCCCCAAAATGAGACAACACCCAAAATCCTAAAGCCAGTGGCCATATATAATTCACTGTCGTTGTAACCCAACCAGCTGAATTATAATAATTTATTGGAAAGATACATAACATTATTCCACACAAGATAGCCAATTCTTTATCATTTTCACAATGCAAAAAATGAACAATTGATTTATACAACAATAAAAACATCGCAGTATCTAAAATAGCCCAAACTATTTTTGGTAATTTCAATAACGTAATCAAAATCATTTCGAGAACGACCCTACTCGTCCACGTAGTATAACGCATCTGCAAATATGTTGTTAAAGGCATCGTGTTTGCCATGGTTTTAAACCACACATCATCTCCAATACCACTTGGCGCAATAATATGTATCACAAAATAGAACAACGCTAAACTCATTTCAACATATATATAATATGGAACACTACTATTCTTTCTTATCATATTTTTCATATCACCATTTTACAATGAAACCACAATTGCCAAAAGAAAAGACTCAGGATAAACTCCCAAGTCTCTATCTTCTTACTTAAGTCCGTATTTCTTGTTGAACTTTTCTACCTGGCCAGCTGCAGCTGCGAATCTCTGTCTACCTGTGTAGAAAGGATGGCAGTTAGAGCATGTATCTACCTTGATTTCCTTTAGTGTAGAACCTGTTTCAAATTCTGCACCACAAGAAGTACATACAACCTTAGCCTTGTAATAATTTGGATGAATTCCCTGTTTCATGTTCAATTCTCCCTTCTGCCTTATGCCTCTATACGTGCATAAAGAAAGTGCAAAAGAATATTATCATATTGATACACAATGCGCAACAATTTCTTCAAGAAAATAAGCAAAAATACGCATTAAATCAATCTTTCAAAACATCCACAAATTCTTCTAAATACGCTCTCAATGCATCGTCGCAAACATATAAATATGTTCCTTTAATACCTCTAGTCAACAACACATAATATACATGACGAATATATTCTAACAATGCATCATAGGATGCTGTTCTTTTCCCGTTCTTATCGAAATATTCATTTGGTCTAACGATCAACTCTTTTTTCTCTTTATCATAACCTATTTCATTTCCAAGAATCACAAAAGCATAGTTCAAATCATAGCCTTGAATAGAATGAATACACCCAACCTCTTCTTTAGAAGCATCTGTAGTCACCCATCCTTCCGTACAATGATTCCACTTCTTCTCAACACCATCAATGACAATATCGAATTGATTAGGATCTTTATTGCTCTTCCATGGCCAAGCATACCCAGCAACCATTCTACAAAGCTCATATTTTTTCTCAAATTCACTTTGTAAAGCATTGAACTTACTGAAGGAAGTCACTAGCTCTAATGTATAGGCATCTGAATGATACTTCTCTTTGCAACAAGTATGCAACATATCCTTCACAAACGCTATATAGCCATTTCCACCATTCACACGCATTTGCGTCAATAATTCAAAGTAACAAGTATAGCGAGCATTCAAATCATTTTGTTTTTTACAAAACCTTTGATAATCGATTCCAGAAGGTCCAACAACTTGTAAAGCATCATAAAATACAATTGTTGTATCAGACTGATGATAGATCCAATCTAATTCATCACACTTTGTATCCATGCCTAATTTCTCACAATTCTTTTTAAAAGAACCCATATTAGCTATATTCTTGTATTGATGTAAACGATGTGCTTCATCAACAACTAATACATCATATTTACTTTTCACAACATCCGAAGGCCCTAATACCTGTTTACTAGATAAACCATATATCGACTTAAATACAGTACGCATTGTCTTTCTCAATGATGTTTGCGGTACAACAAAACCAATCTTTTTATCTTTATATACTTCACTATCCGCAAAATACTTCATTAAATACACCGCAACAATTGTCTTACCACTACCAGG
>CALBJM010000438.1 GCA_937893225.1 uncultured Erysipelotrichaceae bacterium
TAGCTATCCTCGTGATAGCTTTTTTTGTAGTTGAAAAGTTGTATGAAGGGTTTAATGACTATATGAATCTGTTACTGCAAAATAAGTGGTTTTGGTTTTGCATTGGTATTTTTATTCTTGAAGAAATTGTTCGAATAGTAAAGCCAAAGATTAAGGGTGCAATTGGTGAAGGTATGGTAAGTTGGTTATTATCGCAACTTCCAAAAGAGCAGTATATGACAATTCATAATGTCATGTTAAAGACAGCGCGTGGTACTGCCCAAATTGATCATGTGGTTGTTTCTATTTATGGTATTTTTGTCATAGAAGTAAAAAATTATGCAGGATGGATCACAGGAAAAGAAGAAAGCAATCAATGGACGCAAACGATTTATAAGAAGAAAACCCATTTTATGAATCCAATTCTTCAGAATTATGGACATGTCAAAGCCATTGAAACCATTTTGAGTGATCCAACAATTCCAATCTATTCAATAGTTACTTTTTCTGCTGATGCAACATTAAAAGTGCAAGTTAACAATAGTAATGTTATAAAATATGGACATTTAAAAGATATGATTCGTTCTCTTTCAACAGAAAAAGTGATGGATGAATATAAGATGCGTGACATTGCTAAGCTTTTAGAGATAAATAATGTTGATAATGCGCAAAATCGAATAGTTCATGTAAAAACAATACATGCAAAAAAAAGCTGAAATACAGAATGGTATATGTCCTTGGTGTGGTGGCAAACTTGTTGTAAGACAAGGAAAATATGGAATATTCATAGGATGTAGTAATTATCCAAAGTGTCATTATACTGAAAAGTTGTAATACTGTGTAAGAAGAATTGATTTTTCACGCACTCTTGGTAGATGTTATCGGAAAGTGAGTTTCTTTAAGGAACCATAGCTATATAAGAAAACTAAATCTTGAAAATTATCTGAATTGTAAGCAGAAACTGGAAATTGGTGATAGAGTAAATTCTATTTTGTATATATGGTAGTGGAATTTAACTTTTCACTTCAGCGTAAGAAAAAATGTGAAAAAAATTTCTGAAATACCTTGCATTAAATTGTAGATATGATATTATTTTGTACGTGCCTTAATAGCTCAGTC
>CALBJM010000439.1 GCA_937893225.1 uncultured Erysipelotrichaceae bacterium
TAACGATATATAAAGAATTTGGAAAACTAGAAGGTATCAAAGTCGTGATATGTGGAGATATTGCACATTCTCGCGTTGCACAATCTGATAAATATGCATTTGGCTTATTTGGCATGGATGTTCATTTTGCGGGACCAAAAGAATTTGAAAGAGAAGGCTATCCTCTAGAAGATTTTGATGCGGTAATTCAGGATGCTGATGTTGTCATGATGCTGCGTATCCAAAAAGAAAGAGGTGCTGCTTTGCAAAATATGAGTGATGCAGAATATCTTGAAAAATATGGAATGAACAAGAAGCGTTATGCCATGTTAAAAGAAAATGCAATCATTATGCACCCAGCACCTGTGAATCGTGGTGTTGAAATCGATTCAGATCTTGTTGAATCAGATAAGAGTCGTATCTTTGCACAAATGCATAATGGAATGCTTGTTAGAAAAGCAGTTATCAAACGTGCATTTCAACATGCACCATTTGAGGAAAAATAATGAAGCGAAAAATCATAAATGCAAATGTTTTATATGAAGGAAAACTTCAACAAGTAGATGTTCTTTTTGATGAAGATGAAATCCTTGACGTAGGTGTAGACATTGCTGATGCAGATGAAACGATAGATGCTGCAGGCTTGACGCTGCTGCCTGGATTAGTGGATGTCCATGTCCATTTTCGTGAACCTGGACACGAAGAAAAAGAAACGATCCATACAGGCTCTTTAGCTGCAGCACATGGTGGATTTACTTCCGTATTTGCGATGCCAAATGTCGTTCCTTCACCAGACACTGTAGAAGTAATGCAGGTTTATTTAGAAAAAATACAACATTCCTCTGTAGTACATACTTATCCATATGGAACGATTACTTGCCAAGAAGCAGGTAAACAACTATCTAATCTAGATGGTATGTATAAACTAGGCATCAAAGCATTTAGTGATGATGGTGTCGGAATGAATGATCAAAGTCTTATGCAAGAAGCTTTATTGAAAAGTAAAGAAGATGGATTTGTTATTGCGTGTCATACAGAAGATCTTGCATATAGACCACAGGGTGGATCAGTGCATAAATCTACTGTTGTTGAAGAGAAAGGATGGATTGGCATTCCAGATGCTTGTGAAAGTGAACCACTGAAAAAAGATCTTGAAACTGCTTTGCAAACGCATGGAAAATATCATGCCTGTCATATTTCTTCGCATGAGTCCGTAGAAGCTTTACGCAAAGCAAAGCAATTAGGTGGAGATGTCAGTGCAGAAGTTACTGTGCATCACTTATTATTGGAAGATGTGGATGTCAAGGGACCTATGTGGAAAATGAATCCACCTCTGCGAAGCCATGCGGATAGAATGGCTTTGATTGAAGGATTGGAAGATGGAACACTGGATTTCATTGCGAATGACCATGCACCACATACAAAACAAGATAAGGCAAAACCTATGGCACAAAGTGCATTTGGAATCGTTTCTTTAGAAACTGCATTTCCATTGTTGTATACAGAATTTGTCTATCGAACTAAACGATGGACATTGCAGCAACTTGTAGCGTGGATGAGTGAGAAACCTGCTAAACGGTTTGGATTAGAAAAAGTTGGTCGTATTCAAAAAGGATGGCATTCGGATATGTTCTTAGTTGCTTTAGGTCAAGAATCTATGATAGATGTAGATACTTTTGAATCAAAAGGAAAGAATACACCATTTCATGGATATAGCGTGAATGCAAAAATACAGGAAACGATCGTAGACGGAATAACAGTCTGGAAGGAGAAGATGAAGTGAGACGATATTTAGTACTTGAAGATGGTACGTATTTTGAAGGGGAAGCATTTGGATCAAATCATTATCAAATTGGAGAACTTGTTTTCAATACATCAATGACAGGATACCAAGAAATATTGACGGATAATTCTTATTGTGGACAAATCGTCATGATGACGTATCCATTGATTGGTAACTATGGTATCAATCGTGATGATAATGAATCTGTTAAAGCATCTGTTTTTGGATTTGTTATTAAGGACTATTGTGAATTTCCAAGCAATTTCAGAAGTTCTGAAACACTGGATGCATATTTAAAAAGAGTGAATATTCCTGGAATTTATGGTGTTGATACAAGAGAAATTACAAAAAAAATTCGTGCAATTGGGACATTGAAAGCTTCGTTCTGCGAAACAAAAGAAGAAATACCTGCACTTGTAGAAAAATTAAAAGCAGCAGATTTCTTGCATGATCAAGTTGCACGTGTTTCTACGAAAACGATGTATCCAATTCCAGGACGTGGTAAAAAAATCGTTGTCATGGATTTTGGCATCAAGCTTTCTATTCTTAGAGAATTGGCAAAACGAGGATGCGATTTGATTGTCGTTCCATACAATACAAGTGCACAAGAAATCTTAGATATACATCCGGATGCGGTATTTTTATCCAATGGGCCTGGCGATCCTGCAGATTTGACGGGTGTCATTGAAACAGTGCGAGAATTGATTCCACATACAGTCATCTTTGGAATTTGTTTAGGTTGTCAATTGATTGCTTTAGCAAGTGGCGCAAAAACATATAAACTGAAATTCGGACATCGTGGAGGAAATCACCCAGTTGTCAATATAGAGACAGGAAAAGTTGAAATGACTTCACAAAACCATGGATTTGCGGTCGATATTGATTCTCTAGAAAACACAGATCTAGAAATGAGCTACCAAGCGTTGAACGATAAGTCTTGTGAAGGTATTCGACACACAAAGTATCCAGTTTTTGCGGTACAGTATCATCCAGAAGCAAATGCTGGTCCACAGGACTCTAACTATTTATTTGATAAATTTATTGCATTGATCGAGAAGGAGGATAAAAATGCCTAAACGTACAGATATTCATAAAATCATGGTTATTGGCTCTGGTCCAATTGTCATTGGCCAAGCAGCAGAATTTGACTATGCAGGAAGCCAAGCTTGTGCTTCTTTACGTGAAGAAGGATACGAAGTTATTTTGATCAATTCAAATCCTGCAACAATCATGACGGATTCTACGATTGCAGACAGAGTTTATATTGAACCATTGACGTTAGAATTTGCTAAACGTGTAATTTTTAAAGAAAGACCAGATGCAATCCTTGGCTCATTAGGTGGGCAAACTGGTTTGAACCTTGTTGTAGAATTAGCAAATGATGGTATTTTGGATGATTTTGGCGTAGAAGTACTTGGTACACATATTGATGCAATCAATCAAGCAGAAGATAGAGAGCGTTTTAGAAGTTTAATGCAGGACCTGCATGAACCAATCCCGGAAAGTGATATTTGTCATTCCATAGAAGAAGCTGTTGAATTTGGTGAAAGAGAAGGGTATCCACTTGTTATTCGTCCTGCGTATACACTTGGCGGTACAGGCGGCGGATTTGCTCACAATGAAGAAGAGCTGCGTTTGATTGCAGATTCAGGCTTGAAAATGTCTCCTGTACATCAAATTTTGGTTGAACAGTCTATTGCTGGATATAAAGAAATAGAATATGAAGTGATGCGTGATGCAAAAGACAATGCAATTGTAGTATGCAACATGGAAAACTTAGATCCAGTAGGCATACATACAGGCGATTCTATTGTTACAGCACCTGTACAAACTCTTACAGACCGTGAAAACCAAATGCTAAGAAATGCATCTTTAAAAATCATTCGTGCATTGCATATTTGTGGAGGATGCAACGTCCAATTGGCTTTAGATCCTAAGAGTTTCAAATATTATGTTATTGAAGTCAACCCACGTGTTTCTCGTTCTTCTGCACTTGCTTCAAAAGCAACAGGATATCCAATTGCACGAATTTCCGCTAAGCTTGCTGTAGGGCTTGGACTTGATGAAATCATCAATCCAATTACAGGCACATCGTATGCATGTTTTGAACCAGCATTGGATTACATCGTAACAAAATTCCCAAGACTTCCATTTGATAAATTTCCAAATGCAGATAGAAAACTTGGTACACAAATGAAAGCAACGGGAGAAGTTATGTCAATTGGACGTAACTTTGAAGAATCTTTCTTGAAATCTGTTAGATCACTAGAAATTAAAGTAGATCATATTGAAAAGAAAGAATTTTCTGATCTCAGTAAAGAAGAACTATTTTCTAAGATCGATGGAAGAGATGATGAAAGAATTTTTGCGGTTGCAGAATGGTTGAGAAGAGGATTTGATATCGAAACAGTTCATCAAGTCACACATATTGATAATTGGTATCTTGTTCATATTCAAAAGATTGTGAATCTAGAAAAGGAAATGCTTGCAAACGTTGGTGATGTAGAAGTATTAAAAAAGTTGAAAAAATATGGGTTTGCTGATTCTTATATTGCTAGAAAATGGAATATGAGAGAATTTGATCTATATAACATGGAGAAAGATGCTGGTATTATACCTGTTTATAAAATGGTTGATACATGTGCTGGAGAATTCTCAAGTGAAACACCTTACTTTTATTCTACATATGAACATGAGAATGAATCGATTAGAAGTGATAAGAAAAAGATCATTGTTTTGGGGTCAGGACCAATTCGTATTGGGCAAGGCGTAGAATTTGACTATGCTACTGTACATTGTATCGAAACACTCCATGCTGAAGGATATGAAGCAATTATTATTAACAACAACCCAGAGACCGTATCAACAGACTTCTCTATTTCAGATAAGCTTTATTTTGAACCTTTGACAACAGAAGATGTCATGCATGTAATTGACTTAGAACAACCGATTGGCGTTATTGTACAATTTGGTGGTCAAACAGCAATTAATCTTGCGGAATCGTTGGTAGAACATGGTGTTAAGATCTTAGGTACTTCTTTAGAAGCCATCAATAAAGCTGAAGATCGTCATGAATTTGAAGCAATGCTTGAAAAACTGGAGATTCCTCAACCAGTGGGTATGACAGCTACAACAGTTGAAGGGGCCTTAGAAATTGCACATAAAATTTCTTATCCTGTACTTGTTCGCCCTTCTTATGTACTAGGTGGACGTGCTATGGAAATCGTGCAAGATGATGAAGAATTGAAGAAATACATGGCAACAGCTGTAAAAGAAATTTCTCATGATTCACCAATTTTGGTTGACCGTTATGTATTAGGAAAAGAATGTGAAATCGATGCTATTGCAGATGGTAAGGATGTATATATTCCTGGTGTAATGGAACATATTGAAAGAGCAGGCATTCACTCTGGTGACTCTATTTCTGTCTATCCAACACAATCTCTATCAAAAACGGTAAAAGATACGATTATCGACTATGCTACGAGAATTGGTAAGGGATTTGGCTTTGTAGGTCTGTACAATATCCAGTTTATCGTAGATAAAGAAGAAAAAGTTTATGTATTAGAAGTGAATCCAAGATCTTCTAGAACTGTACCATTCTTATCCAAGATTACAGGTGTTCCAATGTGCACTGTAGCAACGAAAGCAGTACTAGGAGAATCGATTGCTCAACAGGGCTATACACCAGGCTATCACACGGAAGATGCATCTCGAGTATATGTAAAAGCCCCTGTATTCTCCTTTGCAAAATTGCGTTCTGTAGATACAGTATTAGGTCCTGAAATGAAGTCTACAGGAGAAGCATTAGGAGGAGATACAAATCTAGAAAAAGCTTTGTATAAAGCACTTGTTGCAAGTGGCGTAAAGATTCCAATGTATGGAACAGTATTGATGACGATTGCAGATTCTGATAAACAAGAAGCGCTTAAGATTGCAAAGAGACTCTATGCAATTGGATATGGAATTTATGCTACAGCAGGTACGGCAAAATTCTTGCGCGAAAATGGTTTGTTTGTCCACACTGCCGCAAAGATTGCTGAACA
>CALBJM010000440.1 GCA_937893225.1 uncultured Erysipelotrichaceae bacterium
ATGACTCTACATTCAATTTTTTGATTGGAATGTTATATACGCAGTTATTTCAGATGCTTTATTATCAGGCTGACTATATCCATGATGGGGAACTACCTGTACCCGTACATTTTCTAATGGATGAATTTGCCAACGTAGCTCTTCCAGATGAATTCGACAAATTACTAGCTACTATGCGATCTCGGCAAATTTTTGTATCTATCATCATACAGAACCTTGCTCAAATTAAAGCATTATTTAAAGATTCCTGGGAATCTATTGTGGGTAACTGTGATGAATTGTATTACTTAGGAGGCAACGAACAAAGCACACATAAATTCATTAGTGAATATCTTGGAAAAGAAACATTAGATACCAATACCTATGGAAAATCCAGTGGAAGAAGTGGAAATTACTCCACGAATTATCAACAAACCGGTAGAGAATTACTAACTGCCGATGAAGTCCGATTGTTGGATAACAACTACGGACTTCTTTTCATTAAGGGAGAACGACCAATCAGAGACAAAAAATATGACTTACTAAAACATCCAAGAATAAAGCAAACATTAGATGGAGGTAGAGAACCTTTTATTCATGGCCAGGCTTCTCATTATATTGAAGATTGGCAAAATATTCTTCTTTCCAATAAACCTTATGAACTCTTGGATGAAGAAGAAACAGAATACTATCTTGAAAAAATAAAGGAGAAATCACAGAATGAAAAACATCAAGAAAATTAAAACTATATTCTCTGCAATTTATATTGCACTCATAACACTGAATGCGTTCATCACACCAGTTTATGCTGCAGAAGATCCTGTTGCTGTAATAAACAATTTCAGTGATTTCATGTTTGGAATGATTCGTGCCATCGGTATGATTCTTCTTGGCTTCGGTATTGTACAAGTCGGCTTATCTTTAAAAAGCCATGATCCAAGTCAGCGTGCAAATGGATTTATGACTGTAGCAGGTGGAATTGTCATTACGTTTGCAAAAGAAATTCTGAATATCATTGTCAGATAAGGAAGTGATTTCATCATGGATGGAATCATTGACAATTTAACAAGTGCACTGAATACATGGAATGCAAAACTTGCTGAAATATGGTTACTTCTGACAGAATCACCTGAAACATTCAAAGGTGGAGATATCTGGCAGATTATTATAAAAATTCATGGAGCATTACAGGCTATCGGACTTGCATTACTTGTGTTGTTCTTTCTATGGGGAATGATACGTACATGCACAAATTGGCAGGATATCAAACGACCGGAACAGGCATTTAAGTTATTTTTGCGTTTCATTATTGCAAGAGCACTTGTCATGTATGGCATGGAACTGATGACTTCTATATTCAAAATCGTTCAAGGAATCATACAGGCAATCACAGAATCTGTAGGTCTTGGAATTGCACAAGAAACCGTTGTACCTCAGGAAATCATTGATGCAGTTAGCAATACAGGATTTCTTGAATCCATTCCCCTTTGGGCAGTCACATTACTTGGAGCTATTTTTATCACAATACTTTCCTTTGTAATGATTCTGACCGTATATGGAAGATTCTTCAAATTGTATATGTATACAGCAATATCCCCTATTCCTTTAGCAGCTGCGGCAGGAGAAAGCACGCAAAGCACTGCATTTACTTTTATCAAGAGCTATGCAGGTGTATGCCTTGAAGGAGCCATCATAGTTCTTTCATGCATTATCTTCTCTGCTTTTGCTTCCAGCCCTCCTGTAGTTGATACATCGGCATCAGCTGTAACAATGATTTGGAGTTATATTGGAGAACTTATTTTCAATATGCTAGTACTTGTAGGAACAATCAAAATGTCTGACAGGATTGTGAGAGAAATGATGGGTTTATAATTTTGTGGTTACATCGTTGCTACATTTATTGATATTCTATGAGATACTGTTTATACTGTTTATGAAAGGAAGTGCTAATTATGCATAACGTAATCAATGCTCAAAAGGATGATGTATTTAGAATCCGCATGAATTCAGAAATAAAAAGTGAATTAGAAGAAGTTTTTGCAAAAAATGGTTTAACTTTAACAGATGCCGTAAATGTATTTTTTCAACAAGTATTAAATACAGGTGGATTTCCATTTTCTGTAACTGAGGATAATGCCGAAAAGATGAAAGCAAAGGCTTTATCTAAATTAATGAAAGAACTAGAAATTGGTATGAATTGTACTGAATCCTATTCAGAAGAAGAAGCCAAAAAGCTGTTAGGTTTATAAAATGAAGATTATCTATAAAAAAGCAGCAATTGACGATCTTCTTAACATCGAAAACTATATTATTAATCAGTTTCATAATACTCAAGCCGCAAAGAAGCTTAAAAGTAACATTGTAGATACAATTTCATTATTGAAAGACAATCCTTATTTAGGTCCTAAAATGTCCGACCGTTTCAACATAGATACATCATTCCGTTATTTAGTCGTATCTAAACAACTTGTATTCTACAATGTCAATAAAGAGAATATCGAAATACTCAGAATACTTGACTCAAGACAAGATTACTTGTCATTACTATTTTAATTACTACTGCAGGAGCTTACTGTTCCTGCTTTTATTATGCCTTTTTGACAGGAGAAGAACATAAAATGACAGACTATATATTAAACAAAATCGTATTAAAAAATGGAGATTCATTGGATATTGTTGAATCTTCAACTTTACCATTACCAGAAAGATTAATGTATAAAGTAGAACATGAAAAGGAAAAGATTATTATCCGTCGTGATATTGGAAAAATGGTTATTCCAGTTGATAATATCTTATTTGCATCATCTATTCCCTTAGATATTACTTATGAGGATTTTGATGATGAAATCTAATTTCGAAATTAAAATCAACAAAGAAATACGAGACTATACCGAAAGCATTTTCTTTGGATTATCCATGCGTCAAAGTATTTTTTCTATCCTTGCCTGTGTGGTTGCATCCATTCTTTACTTCTCTTTTTCCAGTTTACTAGGTATGGAAATAACCAGTTGGTTATGCATGATAGGAGCAGCACCCTTTGCTGCATTAGGTTTTATTCGTTTCCAAGGAATGTATGCAGAGAAAATTTTACAAACTGCTATTCATTCTCTTCTTCTTTCACATACAGATCTTTTAAATAAACCATTTAATCTGTATGAAATTCTTTTACAACCACATATTAATGAAGTACGAAAGGAATCCATTTCACATGATAAAAAGCTACGAAAGAATCAAAAAATTAAACAAAGAAAAGATTAAAGTTCCAAAATACGTCCAGGATACCATCCCAGTAGATACAATCTACAAGGATGGTATTTTTCGTATTGGAAACAAATATACAAAAAGTTATCGTTTCTTGGACATCAACTATAAGATTGCATCAGGAGAAGATAAAAGTAACCTTTTTCTCAGTTACAGCGATCTGCTCAATTCCTTTGATCCTTCCGTCATGACAAAAATCACAATCAATAATCGAAAAGTAGACATCAGAAAATTCAGTGAAGATATTCTAATTCCACTAAAGAAGGACAATCTTGATCAATACAGGAAAGAATATAACAACATGATTCTGGAAAAATTGTCTGAAAGTGACGATATTATCCAGGAAAAATATATTACAGTCACTGTCTTTAAGAACAATATTGACGAAGCAAAATTTACCTTTTCTAGAATCACAGCCGAGTTTTCTACACTATTTGCAAGACTTGGATCTTCTTGCATTGAATTAAATGCTGAAGAACGATTAAAAATTCTTCATGATTTCTATAGAAATGAAAATGAAGAATTTGTATTTGATATAACAGATCTTGCACGAAAAGGCCATTCATTTAAAGATTTGATTACCCCTAACATGTGTAAATTCAAAAATAAATACTTTCAATTAGATAACAAATACGGAAGAGTCCTTTATCTAAGCGATTATCCTGGCTTTTTAAAAGATGAATTTGTTTCCGAGCTATGTGATCTCAATAAAAATTTAATGTATTCCATGGATATTATCAGTATACCTACAGACGAAGCAGTACGAGAGGTTGAAAACAAGTTCCTTGGCGTGGAAAAAAATATTACTGACTGGCAAATAAAGCAAAATCAAAATAACAATTTTTCAGCAATCATCCCCTATGACATGGAGTTGCAACGTAAAGAATGCAAAGAATTCCTAGATGATCTGATTGTACGTGATCAAAGAATGATGCTCTGCAACATTACAATTGTTCATCTCGCAGATTCTTTAGAAGAGCTGGACAAAGATACAGAAACATTAAAAGCTGTAGCTCGTAAATATGTATGTAACCTAGAAATACTGTATTTTTCAAAAAGGCAGTTAGATGGTCTTCAAACAGCTTTACCAATTGGAGTAAACAAATTGAATATAGCTCGCACTCTACTCACAGAAAGTGCAGCCGTCTTTATTCCCTTCCGTGCTCAGGAAATCATGGATAAAGGTGGCATCTGGTATGGTCAGAATGCCATTACCAACAATCCAATCTTATGCAATAAAGAATTATTACAGAATCCTAATTCCTTTGTATTAGGCGTGCCTGGATCCGGAAAATCTTTCTTAACCAAAGAAGAAATTGAATTCATAATCATGTCTACCGATGATGATATTTTGATTTGTGATCCTGAAGGAGAATATGATCCTATCATAGAAGCACTAGGTGGCCAGATTGTAGAAATTGGTACAAACAGTTCGGACCATATCAATGCAATGGACATGTCTGAAGGCTATGGTGATTCAGGGAACTCTATCGCAGACAAATCACAATTCATCATGTCTTTGTTTGAGCAACTAGATGCAAATCATGGAGGAATTTCTCCAATAGATAGATCCATTATTGATAGATGTGTTGCCTTGGTTTATCAAAATGCACAACAATTCTCCTATGTTCCTACTTTGAAGCACTTATATAACTGCCTGTTACAACAACCTGAACCAGAAGCAAAATCCTTAGCTATCAAATTAGAACTATTTACTAACGGATCATTAAATATCTTTGCACATAAAACCAATGTAAATATTCATTCAAGAGTACTTTCCTTCAATATATTCAATTTGGGGAAACAGCTAAAAACAATGGGGTTACTGGTTATAACTGATGCCTTAATTAATCGTGTAAATGATAACTGGCGAAAAGGAAAACGAACGCATGTCTTTATTGATGAAATACATGTCATTTTCGAAAATGAAGAAAGTGCAACCTTCTTTGCTTCTGCATGGAGACAGTTTAGAAAACGTGATGCCTATCCAACTGGTATTACCCAGAATGTTAAGTATTTACTATCTTCTCAACAAGGAACAAGTATGCTGTCAAACAGTCTCTTTATTGTCATGTTGAACCAATCTCCAAATGACAGAGAAGATCTTGCAAAACTATTGAACATTTCCGAAGAACAAATGAGTTATATAACTAATGCGCAATCTGGATGTGGATTAATTAAATATGGTGGCTCTATTGTCCCACTCGTCAATAAAATGCCTAAAGGACTGCTTTATGATTTGAACACAACAAAACCAAGTGATAGAAAATAAGAGTATAAAACAAAAGAGAAAAGAGGATGCCTTGTTATAAAGGGTATCCTCTTTCGTCTTCCAGCCAATACAAGCTTTCCGCAATCATTACCTTATATCCATCCATGATCATTTGTTTTTGTCGTGGACTGGCAAGAACAGACAATCTATTCCAAAATGTTCGTTCAAGTGTAACACGACCGTCAATATAGTAATGAAACTCCATTATTTAATTTCTCCTGTCACTCAACAGAATGCATTTTACCTCAGCAAAAAATCTAAATGCAGTCTTGTATTTATGCAAACAATGAGCTTACTCAATAAATACAGTGTTTCTGCTCATTTACAAATTCTCTGATTTACATAATAAGGAGGTCAGTATTTTGAAAGATATAAAAACGAAGCAAAAGGTTTTGTCATTAAAAACAAAGGATGAAAAGAAAAACATGAAGCACTTTATGCTTCAACAAACCATCCACAAAAAAGACACAGCTGCAAAACCACAAACTGAAAATGATGAACAAACCGCTCCAGCACAAGCAACAAATCAAATCACTTCTACAGCAAAAGAAACTTTGCTTCAAACAATTCATAAATCAAAAAAAATAGATTCTACAATTAAAAGACAGATCAAGAAAAAGAAAGAGATTATTCCAACACAACCATTTGAAACTGAAACAATTTCAGTGCAACCAATTCTTTCAAACAGAAAGAAAGCATCTAATACTTCTTTTGCTAATGTAGTCCCTGCTTCATCCGAATTACAGTCTATTCACTATTCCTTTCTAGCAAGACATCATGTAAAAAGGAAAATGCAAATGGAAACTGTAAAAGATATTGTTTCTTTATCTCCATTGCAGCAAACTTCACAATTTGCAAAAACCATAATTAACAAATCTTTTAAAACTGTTAAAACAAGCCTATCCATTTTGAATACGCTTATTTCTTTTGGAACTGGTTTAATTTTATTAATTATAGTCACTCTGTTTATTGGAACATTTAGCGTATTAGCACAAGATGGTGGTTCCAATAGTCAGATTGTCTCTTTAAGTGAAGAAGTCATTGCCTATGAAGAAACAATTCGTAAATATGCTCAAGATTATGGCATAGATGACTATGTATCTCTTTTGCAGGCAATTATGATGCAGGAATCTGGTGGTAAAGGAAATGATCCCATGCAATCAAGTGAAAGTGGATACAACACCGAATACCCACAAGTTCCTAATGGCATCACTGATCCAGAATATTCCATACAAGTTGGTGTTCATACATTTGCAGATTGCTTACAAATGGCTCAAGTGCAAAATACAAATGATACGGAACATATCTATCTTGCATTACAAGGATATAACTATGGTACAGGATATATTACCTGGGCAATAACTAACTTTAATGGGTATTCAAAATATAATGCACAATTATTCTCAGACAATAAAAAAGCAGAACTCCACACCACTGTCTATGGAGAGCCACTCTATGTTGATCATGTCATGCGCTATGTAGGTATTACCTTTAGAGGTGGAACAAACCCTAACTTCAATAATATAGAAGCATGGGTGACAAAGAATCCCTATACACAGGCTGGTTTATATGGTCAATGTACCTGGTTTGCCTGGGGAAGATTCTATGAACTCTACGGATATGATCCAGGGTTCAGAGGTAATGGATGGGATTGTGTAGATCAACTACTTGCTACACATCCTGATAAATTTGAAAGATCAACTATCCCTAAATCCGGTTCTGTCTTTTCAGGTATAGGCAGAAACCATGTTGGAATTGTCATCAACTGGGATGGAACAACATTAACTATTCAAGATGGAAACTACGATGGCATCACCAATACTTTTGAAGATGCAAAGGCAGATTGGAAAACTGTAACCTATTCTCTAGATGAATTTCGCCAGAGAATGAAAGGAGTTGTGTTTGCCAATCCAATATAATCATGTCTTAAATATCGTTTTAATCAAGTAAAGTATGATAATTCAAAATTGAATATTGCCATCAATTTCCACTATTTGATAGTACATGTTCAAAAAGAAATAGAGATTACTTACAGTTCATCTCTACTTTTTATGTAATACATTTTCTAATACACGTGACAGTTCATCAATTTCAATTAGTTTTGATACAAACCCATTCATACCACATTCCAAAGCACTTCTACGATCTTCCTCAAAGGCATTGGCAGTCATAGCTAGAATTGGTATATTCTTTAATTCAGGATTATCTAATGCACGAATTCATTTCGTAGCTTCATAGCCATTCATGACTGGCATCTGTACCTTCAATATTCTAAGAAGGAATTCATCTGATACAGATTCATCAAGATCTATGGAAATATCACTTTTGTGAATGGTCACAGATTTAGAAGAAGCGGATGTAGTGATTGAATCTGAGGATAGTTCAACAAATCTGCTTTCTGTCTTTACTGATG